>JACZXW010000115.1 GCA_022571415.1 Pseudomonadota bacterium | reverse complement strand
ACAGGTACAGGGCTGTTTTGATTCGCTCCCGAATGCCGACTATCCGCTAAGAAGCGTGACCCATGCACAACGCATGATCAACAATAACGATGTGATTGCGCTGCTGAAGAGTGAACATCTGCACGCGTTCATTGATGAAGTGCAGCAGGACTTAAACGATATCCATGAACAGGTGGCAACGACCTGGTTCGGTTTAGGGGAACAGTTTACCTAAGGAACGTCTGATTAAGGTCGGTATGCCGCGCCGCCATTTGCGCCATAGCTGCGTCAGAGTCCTACTCTTGAAGAACAGTTCTGCTGAAAATATCCTGTTAATCAGACGTTCCCTAATTCTCGACCGACTTGTCCCACGCCCTGCTCCAGGCGATCGGAGGCAGGTTGTTGAATGCTTCGCGCAACCGATCGTCCCAGCTGGAATTCAACTGCCTTAGATATTCACTGGATTCTTCGAAACGATATCTCTTTTCGACGCTCATGCTGCCCGACTCAAATATCAGGACTTCTATCGGGGGCCCCACGGTGAGATTGCTGCGCATGGTAGAGACCATGGAGACGAGTCCGCAAAGTGCCGCCGTGTCCAGTGAAATGCCTGGCCCGACAATCCTGTCCAGAATTGGCTTTGCATACTTGCTCTCCCCTATTTGCAGGAAGGAAGTATCCTTTGAAGTTGTAATGTGGTTCCCCTGGGGATAAACAAGAAAGGCAGCATGTTTTTGATCGGGCAACTGCCCACCTACGATAAAACTGGCCTCATATTTTGCACCACCACCGGTGTGTTTCTCCTGCTGCTCGAGGCTGATCGCGCCGACATAGTCAGCGGCGTCTTCAAGGGTCGGAATGGTAAGGAAATTCGTTTGTGCAGTCTGTTTGATATCTTTTTTGATCTGACCGATGACACCCTGGGTGGTAGCAAGATTTCCGGCAGAAAGGATTACAATCTGGCGCTCGCCTTCATGACCAAATGTGAACATCTTTGAGTAAGTAGAGACATTATCGACACCGGCGTTAGTACGGGAGTCGCTGACAAAACAGAGTCCCGAATCTATCCGGATTGCAACACAATATGTCATGGGCTGTTCGGATCCGTATCGATGCTACATCGTCGCTGTGGCATTGGCGGAACCGATGGATCCCGCGAGGTAAGTCTCGATCTTATCTTTGGCAATATTATCCGGATCGCTGAACTGTATCCCGACGCCGGGTGTATGCGGGCTCTTTACACCTTTCTTGGCAATCCATACGACTTTTCCAGCCACTGGAATCTTCTCTGTTTCGTCCATGAGATTGAGAAGGATGAATACATCATCACCCAGTTCGTATTCAGTACGGTTGGCAATGAACAATCCACCATTCTTGATAAAAGGCATATAGTAGTTGTGCAGGACGACCTTGTCTTTAATCGTCAACGCGATCATCGTCTTCTTCGCGCCGCCCCTTGCTAATCTAGCCATCCAGCCTTCTCTTTTTGTCTCCTGAGGGAAATTCTGCCTGATGCCCTGCCAATCTACAAGTCATCAACACGCTATTCTTCTCTGCCATCAGCCAACTCAGCCAGTTTGATCAGTAGTGATTCCAGCAGGAGCTGCGAATTGGGGTTGGAGCTGCCGCTGATGGCACGTCGGGACATATTGACACATTCGATAAAAAGCAGCATTGCCGTGCGGTCAAAATTACTACAGATAAGATTAATAAACGTCTCCAAGTCTTTGTTTATTAATGTATTATTGGTAGAGCACAGGCTTGTCCTAAGAGCATCTGCAAAGAACCCGTACAACGCATCATAGATCTCAACTGGATAATCTTTGCTTAGTAGACTCGCTGCTGCCGACACTGCTGTGACTTTGCCCATGATCAGACCGTCAATTTCGCCCACAATTCGCGCCCGTCTGCTCAGGTAGTCCTCGTCAAATTGGTTCACTACCTTCAGTGGTGCGCCTGCTGCCATCGCCAGCAGCGACGAAATATCGGCGCCGGAGTCAGTACGGGATTGCAGCCACGGAATTGCTTCTTCCTCAGAAGGCACCTGGAATTCAATCCGCTGGCAGCGACTTCTTACGGTGGGAAGGAGGCGTCCCGGCTGGTCGGTAACGAGAATAAGAAAGGTATCAGCACCGGGTTCCTCCAGACATTTCAGCAAAGCATTGGCAGATTGAATATTCATCTGTTCCGCAGGATACAAAATGGAAACCTTGCGTCCGCCCTGCTGGGCGGTCTGTACTACCCATTCGGTAAGGTGACGAATCTGCTCGATCACGATCAGCCTGGAATCTTCCGGGTGAACCAGCCTCAGGTCCGGATGTGTACCGGCATTGACGAGGTGACACGATGAACATTGATTGCAAGCATTGCCTGAGTCGGGATGACTGCACAGCAATTGTGCGCCGAGAGCAAAAGCGAAATTCTTTTTCCCAATATCTTTGATCCCCGAAAAAAGAAGCGCGTGAGGTAATCGATCGGCTGCAATCTGCAGTTGCAATCTTTCTTTTTGTGGCTGTTGCCAAGGCAGGTAGCCTGCCTTGGCAAATTCAGGTTCACTCATGATTTACCGTCGGTACCCGTCCATAAGCGGGATAAGGATGTCACGAAATTCCGTCTGGACCTGCTCCAGAGTCTGGGCGGCATTGACAATATGGAATCGTTTGTCTTCATTGGCGCGACTAATAAAGACTTGCCTGACCCGGTTGAAAAACTCGATCTGTTCACTTTCGAAACGATCTTTTTCACCGACGTTCTCGGCCCTGGACAAACCTGTTTCCACCGACAGGTCCAGAATGAACGTGCAGTCAGGTCGGTAGTTATCGATTGCCAGTTTCTCAAGACCAGCGATCAGTTCAGTGGGTAGCTCACGACCGCCCCCCTGGTAGGCATAGCTCGAGTCAGTAAAACGGTCACATATCACCCAGCGTCCATCTGCCAGCGCAGGCTCAATCACCTGCTCGATGTGCTGCGCCCTGGCCGCGAACATCAGCAACAACTCCGTCACTGCTGTCATGCCGTGCTGGTTTTTGTCCAGGAGCAGCTTGCGGATCCCCTCTCCGAGTTCAGTACCACCAGGTTCGCGGGTTGCCAGATAAGGAATGCCTTTCTCATCCAGCATTGACTGGATAAAGGCAATATTGGTCGACTTACCCACACCTTCTACCCCTTCAACCGTGATGAACCGACCTCTCATGGGCGAGAACTCCTGTACTCATCCGTGCGGGACTGTTTTTGAAAGGGACTTTTCTGATATCGGTTGACTGCCTGATTGTGTTCATCGAGATCCAGGGAAAAATAGCTGCTTCCGTCTCCCTTGGCAACGAAGTACAAATAGGCGCCCGGGGCCGCCTGCAGTGTCGCCCGGATTGCTGCTATACCGGGCATGCAAATTGGGGTTGGCGGTAACGCTCTATTGACGTAAGTATTGTAGGGGTGCTGTTCGACCAGATGGGTTCTACGTAAGTTACCATCAAATTCTTCACCCAGGCCATAGATAACCGTAGGGTCTGACTGCAGGCGAATATTTTTCTCTAACCGGTTCAAAAACACCCTGGCCACACGACCTCGGTCAGACGTATGACCTGTTTCTTTTTCAACCATTGAAGCAAGAATAAGTGCCTCATACGGATTTTGCAAAACATCACCAATGGTCCTGGATTGCCATTGTTCTTTCATTACTGATATCAGCTTTTTATGGGCGCGACGTAGTATTTCAATATCAACCTCGCCTCTTGCGTAATGATAGGTGTCCGGAAAGAACTGACCTTCCGGATGGAGCCTGGGTGCTCCTAACAATTTCATTATGCCTTTATCGGTTTCTGATTCCAGCGTGTGTTTTATATCCGACTTCCCGTGCAAATGATCACGCCATTGCAGGAAAGTCCATCCTTCAGGGAAAGTAATTAACCTCTGCCTTACTTTTCCAGATCGAATGAGTTGTAACAGATCCCTAACATTCATACCAGCCACTAATTCATATTCACCCGCCCTAATCGGACCCTTGTCCCGGGTAAATGCGCCGTAGTACCGAAACAGCCTGGCGCTGACGGGCAGCAACTCAAGTTTGTTTAGAGATCGGGCAACGGAGCCAATAGTGGCGCCTTTGTCCACATCGAAATAGGTCAAGCCGGCAACTGGGATCGTCCTGTTCAGTTCTCTGTTGACATAGGCAGACAGTGAAACCATGGCAAGGATCACGACTGCGATACCCACCAGCAGAATTTTATTCAAGCCGCGCATCGCCTTCCCGATAGCCCTTGCATTAAACTGCAGAGTCTCCCTAAATTTTCTTGAAGATCAATGTGCCGTTGGTGCCACCGAAGCCAAATGAATTGGTCAGGGTAGCGCCAAGCCTGATCTCCCTGGCCGTATGGGGAACATAATCCAGGTCACAATCATCGCTTGGGTGATCGAGATTGATTGTCGGTGGTACTACCTGGTCTCTAAGGGCCAGCACCGATATCACAGCCTCTATGGAGCCAGCCGCACCGAGAGCATGACCAATCATTGACTTGGTTGAACTCACCGCGACCGAATGTGCGTTGCTTCCCATTACGGTCTTGATGGCTATGGTTTCCGCGACATCACCCAAGGGTGTGGAAGTTCCATGGGCGTTAATGTAACCAATCTCGGAGACATCTATTTGCGCATCTTGAATGGCATTTTTCATTGACATGACCCCGCCGGCTCCATTTTCTGCCGGGGATGTCATATGACTTGCATCAGCACTCATACCGAAACCAGCGACTTCACAATAGATGTTCGCGCCGCGAGCTTTTGCGTATTCGTATTCTTCCATGACCATCACCGCGGCTCCATCGCTGAGTACAAACCCATCCCGGTCTTTGTCCCATGGGCGGCTGGCCAGTTCCGGCTCATCGTTTCGAGTGGATAGAGCCTTCATGGCCGCAAATCCTGCCATGGTGGTTGGTGATGTGGATTTTTCCCCGCCACCGGCAAGCATGGCATCTGCATCCCCGTGAGCAATCATGCGCGCTGCAAAACCTATATTATGCGTACCTGTGGTACAGGCAGTGGTAATTGCGATATTAGGTCCCTTCAGACCAAACCTAATAGATAGATGGCCAGCGATCATATTGATGATGCACGAGGTTACAAAAAACGGGGAGACTCGTGACGGTCCCCGGTTTAACACCACCGTATGACAAGTTTCGATTGTCACGATGCCACCGATACCTGAACCAACTGCAACGCCGATGCGGTGACTATTTTCATCGGTTACTTCCAGGCCGGAATCGTTCATCGCCTGAATGCCCGCAACCAGACCAAACTGGATGAAGCCATCCATTCTTCTGGCTTCCTTTGCCGGTAGATAGTCAGTGATGTCGAACTCTGGAACCGCGCCACCAAAGCGTACCGGAAACGCTTCAGTGTCAAAGGTGGTAATGGGAGAGATACCACTCTTTCCAGCCAGCAGTCCTTCCCAGGAATCTTTGAGGGTTGAACCGAGCGGTGTGATCATGCCTAGACCAGTAACGACGACTCTTCGATTATTCAAAAGGTTCTCCTACGACAAATAAAAAACCGCATTCACTCCAGGTAAATGCGGTTCTATTATTTGACTGGTCGACTATGTATGCGCTTCGATATAGTCGATTGCTTCCTTAACGGTCGTGATTTTCTCCGCATCTTCATCGGGAATCTCTGTCTCGAATTCTTCTTCAAGCGCCATGACAAGTTCGACGGTATCGAGAGAATCTGCGCCAAGATCTTCCACAAAAGAAGCTTCCTGGCTTACTTCATCTTCTTTTACTCCTAACTGTTCACACACCAGTTTCGTCACTCGTTCTACTATGGTACTCATGCTTCGGTTTACTCCTACCTATATAATTGCAGTCAAGCTGCGCTAGTTTAATGAAATGCCAGTTGCTGTATCAAGTACTTTTCTAGCGATCTCTACACCGGAAGATCTGTTAATTCATGTACAGTCCACCATTGATATGGATGGTCTCGCCAGTGATGTATCCTGCCGCTTCGCTGGCAAGAAAGGCCACAAGCGCAGCCACTTCAGCGACCTCCCCCAGCCGACGTGCAGGTATCCTGGCAAGCAGGGCTTCTACCTGTGGTTCAGGTAACTCATTGGACATGTCGGTCGCTATAAATCCGGGGGCAATACAGTTAACGGTAATACCCCGTGATCCTAATTCTACAGCCAGGGAACGGCTGTATCCTTCCATTCCGGCTTTGGCCGCAGCGTAATTACTCTGTCCTGGATTGCCCATACTAGCAACCACGGAACTGATATTAATCACCCG
>JACZXW010000114.1 GCA_022571415.1 Pseudomonadota bacterium | reverse complement strand
CGTCTTCGCTAATGTAATGCCTGCCATGCCCAAGAGCGCAAGACAGAACGCCATTGCACCGGCAGTAATATTTCTAAAATATTTCATTTGATCGCTCCTTAAAGGCTTGTCATGAAAATAACTCCACGCAGTAAACTACCAGGTAGAGCTGTCTGCGCAGGGTGTATTACGACGCAGGCCTGTACAGACTTCCAATAAATACAATCCTGATATGCACCACAGCGTTTCCTTAGAGGGTCGATGTGAAGAAAATCGGTCGGGGCTGGATGTTTATTTCTGAATCTGACTCTATTTGCAGCGACCACCGCGTCTTACCGGTATCAACCGGTGTGCACGATGCTTCTTGAAAGCATTCGCTAGGCTGTCAGTATGCAGACTAGGTTGGTTTAGAATCGCACGGCATTACCCGTCAGACATCCGGGATCAGGTGCCCGTTAAGGAGGAACCCTGAGGGGAACCTGTATCAGGGCTGCACCTCACCGATCTGTAGATTTATCGCTGATCAGCAGCGGTTCTCAAGCAGGAGGGGCGACAAGAGCTACATTTAATCAAATACTTTAGTTTTTAACTATAAGATGTTGATTATTAAACCAAATTTTGTAACATAGGCATGAGATACTTTTCCGACGGCACTATGAACAAATCTGAATTGATCAAACGTATGTCAGACAAGCTGGACCAGCTCACCAGCCGGGATGTCGATCTGGCGGTTCATACCTTGATCGAAATCATGTCTGAGAGCCTGGCGAGCGGAGTACGCATCGAAATAAGGGGGTTTGGCACCTTCACCAATCACTACCGTAAGCCTCGAACGGTCAGGAATCCCAAAACCGGTGAAGTCGGAATTCACAAACCGGGAAAGTTTGTCCCTCATTTTAAGCCGGGAAAGGATCTGAAACGGCGGGTTGACGAGGCACGCAAAGATCAGGAGATGTCGCTTACGGCTGAATCGGCTTCCGATCTGCAGCAGGATACGCTAGGCACCCGGACTTGATTGCGGCAGCATACCTTGCATGGCTTCCCTTTCCTTCTGGATCAGGAAATCAGCAACCCGCAGCATATTGCTGTTGCTGCCGGCCATCTTACTTTCAATACGATATTTTCCGTTCACAATAATCGCCGGAACACCGCCAGAGCGATAAGCCCGGCCTTTAGCCTCCGCCTGTTGCACACTGGCGCGCACGCCGAAAGAATTGTAGACCTTTGCAAAATCTACAGGATCAATTCCAAATTCCGAGAAAAATACAGCCATGAGCTTAGGCTCGTTCAAACGCTTTCTTTGCGCGTGGATCGCCCGAAATAGAGGTGTATGCAGTTTTTTCGCAACATCCAGTGCCTCTGCTGCATAGTAAGTCTGGGCGTAAACCTGATAGTCCTTGTTCCAGATCGCAGGTATCCGATTAAACTTCACATCCCCCGGCAGGTTCTCCTCCCACGCTGTAATCATAGGATCAAACTGATAGCAGTGTGGACAACCATAGGAAAAATATTCTGTGACCTCGATTTTTCCTTTGGCGGCAGTCTTCAGCGGGATTTGCAATTCCACATAGTGAGTGCCTTCTTCATATTCAAAAGATTCGGTCATGGCAACATTACCCGCCAAACAGCATCCGATGACTAGCGCGATTTTTTTAATCATGTCTTTTGTTACCCTGGTTAATTTCCGGCGCCCATATTTTAAAACTCGATGGATTGACGATTACGGGTCTAAAAAGGGCGATAACACCGCCCCTTCTTTGAATCGTTTCTGAACCTTCTGTAAAACTAATCTAATGCAACCCGTAAATGTAGGATGACACGGCAGCAATTTCATCGTCGCTAAGATCCATGGCGGTAATTCGCATCATTTTTGAATCACCATCATTTTCCCTTTCTCCGGAGCGGAAAGCCTTTAGCTGGGCTTCCGTGTACTCCGGCCATTGACCAGCCAATGTAGGGAAACCTGCAGGGGCGTTACCCTGGCCCAGCGGCGAATGGCAAGCTGTGCAGGCTGCGATGCTCTTGCGCTTTACGCCTGCCCGATAGATGGTTTCACCAAGTTCCACCAGATCCGCTTTAGCCACGCCAAGTTTTGAAGCCTGCCCTTCATAATAGGCCGCAACGTCCTGAAGGTCCTGGTCGCTGAGATTATCAAGGAGCCCGGTCATTAAGGGAGCGGATCTGACTCCTGATTTTATTTCCTGCATTTGTTTCACCAGATAACGTGAGTTCTGCCCTGCAATGCTGGGGAAGGCGCCAGCCGGGCTATTGCCATCCTGACCATGGCAAACGGCACATACCACGCTCATTGCCTTGCCTTTTATGGGGTCTCCCTGCGCCATAACGCCAAATGACAGGAGAGCCATAGCGCTAACTGATAGGATCACCTTTGAGATTCCAACTAACAGTCTAAACATTTGCAGATAATTCCTGATAACTTGGCCAGCGGCTCCAACCAATTCCTTTAGTTCGCCGGGTACATGTTTTCGCAGTTACTCATAAATGCGATGCTAAAATAATCGGCGCATTATATATCAATCCCCATTCCATGACCCTACTCATTTAGCAAGAAACAGGACAGAGATTTGACCATCATCTTTAACAACGCCACTTTCCTTAAGAGTGCATCCGAGCTGCATCAGTGCCCCGCAGACCAGGGTGCTGAAGTCGCATTCTGCGGCCGCTCGAATGCGGGGAAATCCAGTGCTATCAATATGCTCACCGGGCAACGCAAACTGGCAAGAACCAGCAAAACACCCGGAAGAACGCAATTGATAAACTTTTTCAGCCTGTCCGACCAGCAACGGCTGGTGGATCTGCCTGGCTACGGCTATGCCAAGGTCCCAACGGCTTTGAAGGCACATTGGCACCAGCATCTCGATGCATACCTGCGTAACAGGCGATGCCTGAAGGGCCTGATCCTGCTGATGGACATCCGGCATCCGCTCAGGGAATTCGATGAAATGATGCTGCAGTGGAGCGAATCCGCCAATATGCCGCTGCACATACTGCTCACAAAGGCGGATAAACTAAAACGAGGCGCAAGAAACAATACACTGTTCAAGACCCGGGATGCATTACCTGAGCGCGTTACCATTCAACTGTTTTCCTCCCCCGACAACATCGGGCTCAAACAACTTATCCGCATCATGTCGGCCTGGCTCGAAGACAAAGAGCTCGAAGAGCAGGAGTTTGAACATTAATGTTCGGGGATAAAAAAGAACGGGCTCTGATCACTTGTTGGGGAGGAGGTGATCAGAGCCCAGGCTTCGGTTTTTTAGGGGGATAAATCACCGAAGTTTGCTGCCGAAACAAATTTCTTGTTTCATAGCTTAGGACTGGACAGTATCGGTAAAGTTCCCCTGAAATCACAGTTTCCCGGACAGACGGACCCAATGTGTCCCTGGGCGGTCCAGGATTCCGGTGTGTGGCACCCAGTTGGGGTCGATCCTCGTATCCGGGGAAAACCGGGAACCTTGTTCCAGGCTACGCGAACGACAGGCATAACTGAACGTTAGAAAGAGGGATCGAAGCATGGCATTCCAGAAAATCTACGACAGCGCAGTCGCCCAAAAAGGCGAGGAAGCGCTCGCCGCATTGCTGCCAGAACCCAAATCGGTTAGCGCATTGCAATCAACACCAGATGCGGACTATCTGGCAGAGATGACCCGGTGCATTTTCAGATCAGGATTTGTCTGGAAGATCGTCGAGAACAAGTGGCCAAATTTCGAGAAGTTATTTGTGTCATTTAACCCCAAGGTCGTTGCCAATTTTAGCGACGAGCGACTTGAGACTATCGCCCAGGATGCATCGATCATTCGAAACCTGACCAAGATCAGGGCAACCAGAGATAATGCAACATTTGTATTGGCTGTCGCCGAGCAGAATCAATCCTTTGGTCAATTTCTTTGTCAGTGGCCCGAGGATGACCTGGTGGGGTTGCTACTCTATTTGAAGAAAACCGGCAGTCGATTAGGCGGCCATACCGGCCAATATTTCCTGCGGTTTGTGGGTAAAGACACATTCATCTTTAGCAAAGACGTCGTACGGGTTCTGATCGCGGAAGGCATCGTCGATAAAGAACCAACGAGCAAATCCGGGCTGACTGCAGTGCAAAACGCATTCAACAGCTGGCGCGACGAGACTGGCCTGCCTTACTGTCAGTTAAGTCGAATAATGGCGGCATCTGTCCCGGCTTAAGTCCGTCCTGGAGACCTGTTGCTGCTGGTTACTCGCTTGCTGTGTGCGATCGACAATGATGATCCCGACAACCATAGCTGATGCGGGCAGAGCAAATGAGTCACAAGCTAATGTGCGTCATCCCAGTTGGGACCGATGCCAACTTCTACCTCAAGGGGTATGGTCAGGTCGGCCGCACCTGACATGTGCTTCTCGAGACCGACGACGACTGCTTCCGTATCCCGTCTGTTGACCTCAAGTACCAATTCATCATGCACCTGCATGATGATGCGGGCATCCAGTTTTGATTCTTCAAGCCACGCATCTACTTTGATCATGGCACGCTTGATAATGTCTGCCGCACTGCCTTGCATTGGCGCATTGATGGCTGTTCTCTCCGCTGCGGCCCGGCGTTGAAAGTTACTGGCATTGATTTCAGGCAAGTACAGTCGCCGGCCAAATATCGTTTCAACAAATCCCCGTTCCGCCGCTTCAGTCCGGGTGCGATCCATATAGTTCCTGACGCCAGGATAACGTTCAAAATAGAGATCGATATATTCCTGCGCAGCACCGCGGGAAATATTCAACTGCCGGGACAGACCGAACGCTGACATCCCATAGATCAGGCCAAAGTTTATGGCCTTGGCACTGCGGCGTTCGGCGTCATCAACCTCTTCCAGCTTTCGCCCGAATACCTCGGCCGCCGTTGCCCGGTGAATGTCCAGATTGTTGTTAAACGCGGCGACCAGGCCTTCATCTTTTGACAGGTGTGCCATGATCCTCAATTCAATTTGAGAGTAATCCGCAGCGACCAGCTCATAACCTTCCTCAGCGATGAAAGCCTTTCGAATCCGGCGACCTTCCTCGGTACGTATTGGGATGTTCTGCAGATTAGGATCGGTACTCGACAGACGACCGGTTGCCGTGACGGCCTGATGATATGAAGTATGGACCCTGCCGGTTTCACCATTGACCTGCTTCGGCAGCTGGTCGGTATAGGTGGACTTGAGCTTGCTCAATAACCGGTACTCCATGATCACCTTGGGTAGGGGATAGTCCAGGGCGAGTTCCTGCAATACGGGTTCTGCCGTTGACGGTTGTCCCTTGGGTGTTTTCTTGATGACCGGCAACTGCAGTTTTTCAAAAAAGATCTGTTGCAGCTGTTTCGGTGAACCAAGGTTGAACTCTTCTCCCGCGAGCTGATACGCCTCCCGCTCGAGGTCGATCAGTCTTTCCTTCAGTTCCTTGCTTTGACTATTTAACAGTGCCTGATCCAACAGCACGCCCGTGCGTTCTATTTTCGACAGGATGCTGATCAGGGGCAATTCAATCTCACTGAAAACAGACTTCAGTGATGGTGTAGCTTCCAGTTTGGGCCACAAAACCTGGTGCAGCTGCAGCGTGATATCCGCGTCCTCGGCAGCGTAGTTGGCCGCCACATCGACTGCCACCTGGTTGAATGTCAGCTGTTTGGCACCTTTACCGGCAACATCTTCAAAGTGGATCGTTTCTCGCCCAAGGTATTTCAGCGCCAGGTCATCCATATTGTGGCGAGAGGCAATGGAGTTCAAAATATAGGACTCCAGCATGGTGTCAAAGCCAATTCCCGCCAGGGTAACCCCGTAACGAGCGAGAACACTCATATCGTATTTAAGGTTCTGCCCGATGATCACTCGTGACGGATCCTCCAGGAGAGGGCGCAATTTCCGCAACACCAGATCGGTGGACAGCTGGGTCGGCGCCCCTTCGTAATCATGGTTCATCGGCACATAGGCGGCTTCCCCTGCCACACAGGCAAACGAAACACCGACCAGTTCGGCTTTCATATAATCGAGGCTTGTGGTTTCCGTATCAAAAGCAAAACAACTGGCTGCGGATAGTTTTTCAATCCACCTATCCAGTTCTTCCTCGCTGAATATAACTTCGTAATCGCCTGTCGCCGCATCCGGGTCTGATGCCCCGGACGCTACACCGGATAACTCCTCCACCCAGAGTTTAAATTCGAGATCTGTAAACAGTTCCTTCAACCCGGGTTCGTCGGGTTTGGAAATTTTCAGATCGTCCAGATCTTCCTTGGCGAAACCGGCTTGCAGAAGTGCTTCGGGCGGAAGTTCATGTTGCTGCTTGCAGATATGCAACTTCCGGACCAAT
>JACZXW010000113.1 GCA_022571415.1 Pseudomonadota bacterium | reverse complement strand
CGAAGAGGGGCTGGCAAAGTTGGAGATTTCACCTTCCACGTACACCACAGGGAATTCACCTTCCAGTAGACGCCGGGCGGATCGGTTGAGATCTGAAACGGATATGACCTCACGATTGGCGCCAGGTTGGGTAAAAGATGGGGTCAAGTCTTTCATCATCACACCAGCTTCACATTGCTGGGGTCAAGTCTTTCAACATCACACCTCATCCCCTGGGAACATCACATTGAATGAAGCTGGTGTGATGATGAAAGACTCGACCCCAGATGGAACAGCTTAACAGCGTTACCTCCAAGCACAAGATTACGCCGATGTTCGCTCATGGGAGCGAGTGCTGCATGAACCTGTGAAATGGCGTTGGCGTGCGAATCTATATGCGGATAGTCACTGCCCCAGAGGAAGTGGTCCTCCCCGAGCAGATCACACTGAGCATCTATTGATCGCTCGGACGGGTCCATTACAAACCAGAAATTATCTCGCATGTATTCGCTGGGACGGCGCTTAAGATTTACCATTGCACCAAATCGATCATATTTTTCGTCCAGTCGATCCATCAGGTAAGACGCGTAGCCTGCTCCCGATTCGACGATTGCTACCTTAAGTTTTGGGAATCGGTCGAACAAACCATCACAAATAAGTGCTGCGATTGCGGGAATAAGTTGCATGGTGCCGCCCAAAGCAAACGAGAACACGGGATTCATGGGTTCTTTTTCCGGGTCCCACCACCTGGTGGCAGATAGATTAACCACGCGATCAAATCTCACAATCAGGTGTATACAAACCGGAAGGTCAGCGGCGACCATTTCTTGCCACAACGGATCAAAATCTGGATGCGAAGGTCGTTTCCCAGCGACTGGTTCCGGGGCCAAAAACATACCCTTGAACCCAAGCTTCAAACAGCGACGAAGTTCCACAAGTGCAAGATCAGCATCATAGAGGGGGATGTGCGCGATAGGGATAATGCGTTCGAGCGCTGGGGAGGCGAAATCCCATAGCCAGTTGTTGTAGGCGCGTGCATAGGCAATGGCAAGTTCGGGGTCTTCCGGCTTGTCCCATAAAATTCCAATGGTGGGAAACACAACACCAGCATCGACGCCCCAGTCATCGAGCAGTGCGACTCTCGCCTGTGTGTCGTAGCTGGCCTTTGGACAGCCGTCCAGGTACGGAATATCTGCCTCGGCGAAGAGCTGTTCAGCCCGGTGATCCACGCCGCCAAGTAGAGCAAGCCTTCCTTTGAGCAATACCTTGTTGTCTACAATGAGCTCTTCGATACCATCTTGCGCTTTGCGAATACAGATCGAACGATCACGATACTGAGGTTCAAGATAGTTATCCCACAGGTCCGGCGGTTCCATAACATGAGAATCCATATCGACCACGGGTGTCAAGTCTTTCATTATCATACTTTTTCGTTGGCTCTCGATTCACTGCTGTGTTGTCAAAACAAGTATGTGAGAATAAAGGAATCCTAGCGGCATGCAAGATGAAGTGAGTCGATACTCTTACGCGGGTATCAGCAGAGTAGAAGTCACTCCCAAACGGCAAAAGGGTAATTTTCGAGTATATTTTTGTCATTCGTCAGAAGTGTTTGTTGTTTAATGGAAGCAGCAGCAACAATAAGACGGTCGAAGGTGTCTCGTGTCCACTTTGTTGTTAACGCTCTGTCTATTATCTCTGCGTAGACCAGTTGTTGTAGCTTGAGTCCAATTGTGGCCTTCAGTTCGTTCACGATGATTTTTGCATTGGTCTTAATGCGCTGGATCTCATATTGGTATTCGATGCAGTCATGGTGTACAAGGTTTGTGGCTATCTTTTAGACTATTGACATAGAAACATACGTAAATCTTACCCTCTAACGTACGTAATTTTATGTGTTTTGAAGGGAGTCGTATTTTTTACGCTGATATTTTTTATTTACTATCCGGCTAACCGTCGTGTAATGGACATCAAAATAGTCCGCGATAGCTTTCATTGAGTATTGCCCGGATTTGAAGGCGCGCCGAATTGCCACATCCCTGGAAGTGCCTTCTGTTTTATATGAGGATAAGGCTGGCGGTGGCGGTCGTCTTTGTGCGCGGGGGACTTCCGTTGACTTGTACTCGACCCGTGCCAGAACCTTTTCGATAAATTCCTTAGATCCCAGAATAGACTTCGGTATTGTGCTCGCAATGGTGTTCTCGTGACCGGTATCCGCGCTGATAAAAGTTCGATAGCGTCGGCGCGCGGTTGATATGGAACCGCCAAACTGGCTCAGAATCCATTCTGGAGAAAACCAGGCACTGGTGGCGTTGCCCAATACATAGTTGTGCGAACTCCATTGCCAATCTTCTGGCTGGTGAACCAGGCTGGCGCGAACAGGATTCAGAATGATATAGCGCACCAAATCAAGCAGATATTCCTCCTTCTCGACTAAAATACTTTTGTACCGTCCCTGGAATAGATGACCAACTCGACGATGACGGCGATTGAAGGACTGGGTGTAAACGCCATTGAGATGCCGCATGCCCTGCGAGAGGTTTGGCTCAGGCGTCTCGATCAGCAGGTGGTAGTGATTTCCCATAAGGCAGAAGGCATGACAGAGCCAGTTAAATCTATTGCACACTTTACCCAACAACTCGATGAATCGTAGCCGATCGAGATTGTTCAGATAAATATCAGCTCGTGCGTTGCCTCGCGAAAAGACATGATAAAGCGCACCTTCGTATTCAATACGCAGAGGTCTGGCCATCTCTTGAGCCTCTTCAATCTTAATTGTCAAGCATATGGCTTCGAACACATTCTGGAAGTAGGTTAGTGCTGCCTTCGGTGTGCGAGAAAGATGTACAATTGGCAGGAGATGTGATGATGAAAGACTTGACCCCAGGATAGGCCCTGCGCAACGCACCGTCACCTGCTTGCTCCATATGCTCAGCGATGAGCTGGAATTCACCGCGCCCTTCATAGAGGCTGACTTTTCCGCGGACGATGATCTGGATGCCGTTTCTCGGGACAAAACGGATCCGCTGATTGGAATAACGAAACATGGCACAGCGGAGCTGGGACTGATCATCCTTTAAGGTAAAATACCAGTGACCCGAAGAGGGGCTGGCAAAGTTGGAGATTTCACCTTCCACGTACACCACAGGGAATTCACCTTCCAGTAGACGCCGGGCGGATCGGTTGAGATCTGAAACGGATATGACCTCACGATTGGCGCCAGGTCGGGATGTATCGGTGATAGACATGAGTGACCAATCTTAACCTCTGGGGAGAAAACAGTATAATGCTGCGCTTTTACCCCTGCCCACTATGATCGATACCAGGACGACGAACATCAATTCATCGCAGGCGAACCAGGACATTCATCAGGAGAAGATCCTGATCCTGGATTTTGGTTCTCAATATACCCAGCTGATCGCCCGCCGGGTTCGTGAAGTGGGCGTCTATTGTGAAATCCATCCTTTTGATTTGTCCGAGGAGGCGGCGTATGCCTTCGCCCCCATGGGCATTATTCTATCCGGAGGTCCGGAGTCGGTCACCGCGGATGAAACGCTCAAGGTCCCTGACTATGTGTTCGAAATGTCTCTGCCGGTACTGGGTATTTGTTACGGCATGCAAACCATGGCCCTGCAGCTGGGTGGAAAGGTTGAGGCATCCGATAAACAGGAGTTCGGCTATGCCAGGGTAACGCTGGTGAACGAAAGTCAGTTATTCGATGGTATCCAGGATGAAATCGCAGGCAGTGAACGCTTCCTCGATGTGTGGATGAGCCATGGTGACAAGGTCGTTAGCCTGCCCCATGGATTCCGCCAGCTGGCGAAGACGGACAGTTGTGAATTCGCAGCGATGAGTGATGAAAGTCGCCACTACTATGGTGTTCAGTTCCATCCCGAGGTGAATCATACGTTGCAGGGAGAGGCAATTCTGCAGCGTTTTCTTCACGATGTTTGTGCATGTTCAGGTCTCTGGACGCCCGCCAATATCGTGGAAAACATCATTAATGATGTGAGAAACACTGTGGGCAAGGATCGGGTCATTCTCGGTTTATCCGGCGGCGTGGATTCGTCAGTGGTGGCTGCGCTGTTATCGAGGGCAATCGGGGACCAGTTGACTTGTGTGTTTGTGGACAATGGCCTGCTCAGACTGAATGAGGCGGAGCAGGTCGTGCAGATGCTTGGTAAGGATTCGGACAATGCGTTTCGCCTCGATATCGTCACCGTTGCAGCGCAAGATCGGTTTCTGCAGAAGCTTGAAGGCATTACGGACCCGGAAGCTAAGCGGAAGATTATTGGTAATTTATTTATCGATATTTTTGAAGAGGAATCCTTACGACTTGAAGATACTAAATATCTGGCACAGGGAACCATTTATCCGGATGTCATCGAGTCAGCAGGTAACCAGGGCTCTAAGGCGCATCTCATCAAGTCCCACCACAATGTCGGTGGACTGCCGGAGCAGATGAAACTGGTGCTGATTGAGCCCCTGCGAGAACTATTCAAGGATGAGGTCAGGAAGATCGGCCTGGAACTTGGCTTGCCTGAACATCTTGTTTATCGGCATCCGTTTCCCGGTCCGGGTCTTGGTGTTCGTATTTTAGGGGCCGTAACAAAGGAATATGCAGATCTGCTGCGTGCGGCAGACGCCATTTTTATTGAAGAACTTCACCGGGCGGATCTTTACGACAAGGTAAGCCAGGCGTTTGCGGTATTCCTGCCGGTTAAATCTGTTGGCGTGGTGGGTGATGCACGCAGATACGAATATGTCATCGCGCTGCGCGCGGTTGAAACCGTTGATTTCATGACTGCCCGATGGGCGCATCTGCCGTATGAATTCCTGGAAAAAGTATCCAGCAGGATGATCAACGAAATCAGCGGCATCTCCCGGGTTACCTATGATATTTCCAGCAAGCCACCCGCCACAATCGAATGGGAGTAGACCGCGACTACTGGATGCAGCAGGCGATTGCCCTGGCGAGGGAAGCCGAAAGCCAGGGTGAAGTACCGATCGGAGCGGTACTGGTCAGCGATGGAGAGATTATTGGCCGGGGCATCAATAGAACGATTACCGATAGCGATCCCACCGCCCATGCTGAAATTGTGGCGTTGCGCGATGCCGCTTCCCGTCTAGCCAATTATCGACTGCCGGGTACTGAACTCTATGTCACCATTGAGCCCTGTACCATGTGTGCAGGAGCGTTGATTCACGCGCGCGTATCTTGTTTGTGTTTTGGCGCGCGGGAACCGAGAGCCGGTGCAGTGGTTTCCACACACCGTGTATTGCAGAATGATGCGCTTAATCATCGCCTTGAAGTGATTGAAGGAATTTGCCAAAAGGAATGTTCATCTTTGATGACCAGTTTCTTCCGGGAGAAAAGATAGTGCGGCATAAAAAGGTGCTGTGCTTGCAGGGTGGTTCGGCGCTCTCCGAATTTCGAGTTCGCAAGCTTCTGCAGACGATTGAGCCGGGCGTACCGGGGCTTGAAGGTGTGACCACCCGGTTCCTGCATTTTGTTGATACCAGTGCAGCGCTTGATGATGATACCCAGGCGGTGTTGCGGAAAATTCTCCACTACGGCCCGAAATTCGGGGACGGGGAAAGGGGAGGAGAAAGTCACGATTTAGACGCTGAACCCGGATTGTTCAGGTTAGTCACTCCAAGACCGGGAACCATCTCCCCTTGGAGTTCAAAGGCGACAGACATCGCTGGAATCTGCGGCCTTCACCAGGTCAACAGAATAGAGCGAGGCATTGCCTATTCGTTCAACCTCAAAGGCGAGCCGACCGCGGAACTTGTCAATTTCATTGACCAGGTGATCCACGACCGCATGACCGAAACTGTCATGGCAAGCGCGAGTGAGGCGTCGGTACTGTTCAACATCGCGACGGCTGCGCCACTCAATACCATACCTGTGCTTGATGAAGGCGCCAGCGCCATTGAGCGGGCGAACTTCGAACTGGGGATGGCGCTTACTGGCGCGGAAATTGAGTACCTGGCACGGGCGTTTGCTGAACTTGACCGCGATCCGACGGATGTTGAATTGATGATGTTTGCCCAGGCGAATTCGGAACACTGCCGGCACAAGACATTTCTTGCCGCCTGGACGCTCGATGGTGCGGAGAAGTCGCAGAGTCTAATGCAGATGATTCAGAACACCTTCCATCAATCCAACGGAGAAGGAGTGCTCAGCGCCTATGAGGACAATGCCTCGGTGATTGAGGGTTCGCGTGGAGAAAGGTTTTATCCGGATCCGGAAAGCCGTGAGTACGGATATACACCCGAAGCTATACACATCCTGATGAAGGTGGAGACCCACAATCATCCCACCGCGATTGCACCATACCCGGGAGCCGCGACCGGTTCCGGTGGTGAAATCAGGGATGAGGGCGCGGTTGGCAGGGGCTCAAAGCCAAAAGTGGGATTGACCGGGTACAGTGTATCCAACCTGAATCTTCC
>JACZXW010000112.1 GCA_022571415.1 Pseudomonadota bacterium | reverse complement strand
TAAGTAGGGATTTTCTGTTTTAGCGAACTGGACCCAAGTACCTATCCAGCCAGTCGGTTACCTCACTTACCTTCTGGTTGTACGGGAAAACTTTAGAGTAATGTCCCACATGAAGCAGAAGCGGGAACAGCGTCATAACAGTATCAAGAAACTTTAGGTGCAAACACATATCCTTTATTACAAACAGTGCTGATGAAGAAGGTGTCAGAGTAAATCAGTTGGCCAGTACCCATTTTACCCTGGCACTTTACACTGACCCCCAATATTCTAGCCTCCGGAAACCCCAACTAAACGGATGCTGCTAATCAAATTTGCAGAGAGTATAATATTTAGGGCCCGCAGGCAGTGGTGTCAATCATCCGCGAGGAGTTACCTCGTGCCTTATGAACTTTCAACCATTTGTGTAACCATTGCACTTATTTTGTTTGCATTTGCGAACCTTGCAATATTGAAGTCGTTTAAACGTCCAATCCTTATCCTTCTCGGTTTCCTGTTTAGTTCCTACTCATTTGCTACTTTTCATCTTTGGCAAATCAACGAGGTTTTTACAAACTCAGATGGGACAATACAGTTCATTGAACTGTCAACGACGGCTAATGGGCAGGAATTCCTCAAAGGACATGATCTGGTATCAACAGATTCATTATCCGCGACCCAGACCTTCACCTTTCCTGCGAATTCACCAGCCCCTACAGCCAACAAAAAACTTCTTCTGGCTACTGTTGGCTTTGAGGCCGCCTACGGGTTCATGCCAGACTTTGTTATTCCAGCTAACTTTCTTGATCCAGCGGGAGGCTCAATAAATCTTGTTGGTGCAGACATACTGATATTTGGAGCACTTGATACCGATGGCATCTCATCAACCGATGGATCGGGAGTGAGTGGACAAATAGCGTCGCCGCAAAACTTTGCGGGTGAAGGGTTGGTAGAAACGGCAATTTCTGTTGATTTTGACGGAGGCGGATATGGCGGTGAGCGAGATATCGAGTTCGAAGTTCCATTGGATGTCATAGAAACCCTGGACACGGACATGGACGGGATAGGGGATAACGCGGATTCGGACAATGCCACTCTGGGTAGGGTTTACCTTATGACCAACTCTGCCAGTGATAATGTAACTTTCCTGCACATTGTTAACTCATCCAGCAATGCCCAATCTTTTACCGGTACATTGTTTAATGGTGATGGCGATCAACTAGGCAATGCAGACACGCCACTGCATGTCGAGATTATTTCACCACAGGGGCGTTTGATTCTCACCGCCTCTGAACTTGAGTCGCTTTTCTTTGTCGGTCCATGGGCCGGTCCCGCTATACTGGAAGTAAGAGGTACGTCCAGCTTCGATCTGATGACTAAGCTGACCAGCCCCAGTGGTTTGATCAGCAATACCAACTGTGTTCGACAGAACAACGTTCACAACATTGGGGGACTTGATGCAGCTAGTTTTACCTACGTAAGGTTTATTAACCAGGGAACTGCGCCAATCGACAATATCACCGGCACCCTGTATGACGCGAACGGCACTGTACTTGGCGATGCCGGTACGCTCCTCATTGAGAGCCTTAATCCCAAAGCGGCTGTCTGGCTAAATCGGAATAATCTAAGCGCCCTTTTTAGCATCGACTGGAACGGTGAAGCAAGCTTGGTAGTCGAAGCGGATTCAGATGAGGACTTACGGCTTCTTAATCTGAATTTCGTTAACGGTGAGACGTTTTTCAATTTCTCTTGTTATGAAAGTGCTAACTAGACGGGGCGACCACACCTCGCGACACCTACCGTGTTCCCGAGGCGCGTGATCGTACTGTCAAGTGAATGGGATTTTAATAACAAATTGTGTACGCTGACCCTGGGATTGAGTTACTCCAGCAACGACATTGAACCGATTGATGCAGCATTGTTTGGTCGCGATCGAAAGGAAGACAAGCGCAGTCGCTCTTTCTCAATCGGCTGGACCCAGGTGCTGAATAAAATATCTCTGAGAAGAATCTTATATTCCATCCAGACTTTGCTGGGCGTTCTCGCCAAGGGTATGGAGCGCCCGAGGACTTGATGAATCGACTAAGTTTACAGGGTTGCCGAAATTCAGGCGGTCCTCGTTCCTCTTGACGAAGTCGAGCTTCAATCAGCTGCGACGGATTGACTGTTCTTGATTAGCAAGGTCCTGGCGATCAGCAGGAAGATTATCGCTGAGAAACCTGCAGCGGTGAATAACATGCACATGACCATGATCTGATAGCGCGCAGCTATAAAAGGCGAAATCCCGGAGAGTATCTGCCCCGTCATCATGCCAGGAAGGGAAACAAGCCCGACCGCAAATAACGAATTGATAATTGGGATGAGGGCTGCATTGAGCGCAATGCCGCGGGCATCGTCATAGCTGACACCGCGACCCAATTCAGCTGTCAGGCGTTCAACCGATAAACTGATGCTGTTCATGGCGGTCGCAAATATCATACCGGCAAGTGGGATGACGTATTGCGGCGAGTACCAGTTTGCAAGGGAAAGGATCAGCTGGGTAACCAGCAGGAGCGTTAATCCACCGGCGACGATAATTGAGGCCAGCGCATAACCAAATAATTTAAGTCGCTGTTCCGGCACATTGCCAAGGGCGATCCAACTGGCTGCCACCACCATCACGATTAATACGCCACCAATAATCCAGCCATTGTCCGCTGCAAATATAAAAGCGAGCAGATAACCGATTAACATCAGTTGCACCAGCATCCGCAACACACCATACATCGCCTTGAATGAATCCAGGGACCAGCGATGAAGAACAGCGATAAGTGCAATGACCGGCACAAGTGCAATGACAAGATTGATGATCGGAATCGTTTGAATTGTGGTTGACATGTTGGCGTCCAGTTGAAATTACGGTTGACTATATAACGCTATACGGCTGCGTACCCCGGGTGCATCCGGGGCGATTCTACTCAGTCTTGATAGTGGTACCAGGATGTCCTCGGTCTTGTGCAGTTTTTCCATATAAAGCACCTGTGTCATCAACAAATCGAATTGATTGGGCCATTGGTTCGTTGCCTGATCGAGATAACTGAGTGCATTGGCGGTCTGTGATGTTGAATCCAAAGCGACCGCATAGACATAGGCATACCTCGGCTGGCTGTCTTGTTGTTCCGTGGCGGCTTTAAGATAGGGCAGGGCGTCCTGGTATTTTTGTTGCCTTACCAGAGACAGTCCATAACTGAAGTTGACTGCGCCGCTGTCAGGCGCAAAGTCCAGGGCGCGCTGTAAGAACTGAACGCCGAGGTCTTCATTGCCTGAGGCGCGGTACAGGTCTGCCAGATTGAGTAATGCGGGTACGTAATCTGGCTCTATGGCGAGGGCTTTCGCAAAAGCTTCTTTAGCCAGGGTCGGGTTTGCCAGATTCATCTCCAGATTACCGAGAGCAGTCTGGGTTGATGGCATGTCGATAGACTTCGCCAGGCTTTCCCTGTATTCGCTAACAAGTGATGTAAACAGATCTATTTTCGTGAACGGTATTTCGGCTGACATGGTTGACAGGGCAATGGCTACTTCCGTGCGTACCGATCTCGACGGATCCGTGATCAGCGGCGCCAGTAGCTGCCAGCGGAACTGTGGCGGTGCGGCACGCAGGCTTCTAATGGCGCCGACTCGAACGAGCACATCCGGGTGTGAAAGATACCCGGCGGCAGCCCGGTTACTCTCCCTGGATGGAAACGCTGATAACTGTTCCAGGAGCGTTGCTTTAACAATATTAGCGGTTGATTTGTTCGCCACCAGCGCAAGCATCGCCTTCGTCATGGTGGGGTCGCCTAATCGCGCCAGTGCATTAACACGGGGGTAAGGATCCGCTGCGGGTGTTTCAACCGGGCGCCTGGCGAGGATATCGCTAGCCCAGGCTTCTGTGGATCCTTCATGGCAACTGTTACAGGCGTTGGGTGTACCCAGCTCCTGTGACAGGCGCGGATTGGGAATACCGAACCGATGATCGCGCCGATCATCTACCAGCATGTAATTGCTGGCAGGCATGTGGCACTCGACACATTGCGCCCCGGTGGACCCGGGCGGATGGAAATGATGTTCTTCGGTATCAAATTTTTCCGCCAGGTGGCACTGGGCGCAGAGGCTGTTTCCCTGCAGGACGAGTTTTCCGGAATGTGGCTGATGGCAATTCATGCAGGTCACGCCCCTTGCATGCATCTTGCTCTGCAGAAAAGAACCGAGGACATAAACCTCGCCCTGGATCTGCCCATCCGGGTAATAGAGATTTTCTTCCAGCAGTGCCAGCTGGTATTGATTGTCATAACTTGTATGGGCATCAATATCCCCAATGATAGCGCGGCGGGAGTGGCAGCCACCGCACATATCAATGTAGTCACCTGATTTAATTCCGCCGGGCTGGGCGATGGATTCACCCTCTTCGAAATGCCATCGCAGTTTTGCGGGTGTGTTTGCCAGGGCGCTCGCCCGCCCGGGAATTGAAGATTGAACCGCAGCGATATGCTGTGAACCCGGCCCATGGCACGCCTCACAGGCAACGTTGATGTCGGACCAGGTTGTGTCAAACGTGTGTTTCTCAGCATCGTAATTTTTCTGCAGGTTGGTGCTATGACATTCGGCGCAGCGCGAATTCCAGTTTTGCAGGTGCCTGGTCCAGAAGAAGGGCGAGTCTGCGGTAACATTCTCGTCAGTTTGCAGATGCATCCAGCGTTGCCCGCCTGCTTCTTTCGCGCGCGAGTCCCAGGCGATATTCAGTGCCTGCAGGTGTCCGTTATCTGTTTCAACCAGATACTGTTGTAACGGATAGTGGCCAAACGTGTAGCTGATAAGATATTCGTGCTGCTTTTTATCGGCGCCGATGGTTTCTATATAGAACTTTCCATTTCGTTCAGTAAATCGACTTTTGATGTTGTGGAATTTCACACGTCTGTTGGCGAAATCGCCCAAAACAGACTTTGCTGAGGCAACTGCCATTGCCTTGTTGTGATCTGATAACTGCCAGTCCGCATAGGCCTGCTGGTGACATGCCGCGCAGTTGTTCGAGCCGACAAACTCGTTTCCGAAAGCGCTGCCAAGGCAAGTGCAGGCGAGGAGAACCAGCAGGGTTAACTTCCAGAACAGTGAGTTGTTTCGCATATGTGAACAGCCGGATCTTCCGGAAATCTTACCGTCTATCCATCTCGCGCCTCAACATGTTTTAATCATCAGATGGATAATCGATGCCAATGCTGCATCGTCGGCGCCGGACCGGCGGGTATGCTGCTGGCGCTGCTGCTGGCGCGCAAAGGGGTTACTGTCAAGCTGCTGGAGATGCATGCGGATCTGAACAGGGATTTCAGGGGAGACACGGTGCACGCATCGACGCTCGAAATCCTGGATCAGATCGGGCTCGCAGACGGCGTCCTCGAACTACCGCACGCAAAAATGCGAAGTGTGACGATTAATACACCGCGGAGTTCACAGGAAGTTATCACTTTCGAAAGATTAAAGACGCGATTTCCGTATGTGGCGATTATGCCGCAGGAGAGTTTCTTAAATTACCTTCTTGATCAGGCGAGGCAGTTCGACAATTTTGAAATGGTGTTCAGCGCCTCCGTCATCAAGTTGATTGAGGAAAATGACCAGGTTGCAGGTGTTGTTGCCAGGCACGGAGAGTCAACGATCAGCATCAGATCCGACCTGGTGATTGCGGCGGATGGTCGCTTTTCCAAGTTGCGAAAAATGACCGGCTTTGCAGCCGTCGATCAGGCACCTCCCATGGATGTTGCCTGGATACGGTTACCGAGAAAATCGGGTGATTCGGAAGACAGAGGCGCGTTCAATATTGCCAACGGGAGAATCTGTGTCCTGCTGACAAGGCCGGACGAGTGGCAGATCGGCTATATTTTTCCTAAGGGTAACTTCAATGAGATCAGGAAGGCGGGTATCGAGGCCACCGTTATCAGCTCAACGCCCGAGAAGACCGAGTTCAGCCCGGTCCTGAAACTGAGTGACGACGCCAAGGCAGCGGCGCAGCGCGAGGTCGATCTGATCTTTAATGACTTCCTCAAGGACGTGGCGCTCGGGCGCGGTATGCCCGTGGCCATGGTCAAGCGCGACTTCGGACGCGGGCGGGTGGTCAACGCCCGCGACGCGGTTAGGGGCGGTCTGGTCGACCGGATCGGCACCTTTGAACAAGCCTTGTCCGCCACGGTGCTTCTCCTTCACCGTGGCGAGCGTGGTGCTACGGCGCCCGCTGGCGAGGCGGCGCTCCGCAGCTCCTTGACGCCGCCTCGCCCCTCATCCGAGTACCTTGATTTAGTAGCCATGCAACGCGATTTGCGAGAGATGAAATCGACGCCGGGCAACCGCCGGCTACTGGTGCACGTGGCGAAGGCTCTTAGCACTTTCACGCCGCCCCGCCCCTCATCCAAACCCTCATCCAACGAGTCCAAAGTGGCTGTGAACCCGCGCTGG
>JACZXW010000111.1 GCA_022571415.1 Pseudomonadota bacterium | reverse complement strand
AGATTCCGATGTATATTTCACGCAGGCCACCTTTGAAGAAAAACCATGTACCTGACTCAGGAGTTGATAGCAAAAAAGCGTGATGGTGTGACCCTTGGTGCAGATGAGATTGCTGCATTCGTTCAGGGAGTGACTGCACAGACGGTCTCCGACGCGCAGATTGCCGCATTTGCCATGGCAGTCTGGTTCCGGGGCATGGACCTGAGCGAACTAAAATCCCTGACACTTGCCATGCGGGACAGTGGTGAAGTCCTGCGCTGGCAAGGACTGGGTGGTCCGGTGCTGGACAAACATTCAACCGGCGGTGTAGGTGACCTCGTCAGCCTGGTGCTTGGTCCGGTAATAGCCGCTTGTGGCGGCTTCGTTCCGATGATTTCCGGCCGTGGTCTCGGTCACACGGGAGGTACGCTGGATAAGCTGGAAAGCATCCCGGGTTTCAGCTCATCCATTGCCATCGATCAATTTCAACAACTGGTGAAAACCAACGGAATTGCCATCGTCGGGCAAAGCGAAAAGCTCGCCCCTGCAGACCGGCGGTTCTATGCCGTACGCGATATCACGGCCACGGTCAATTCTGTTCCGTTGATCGTCGCGTCCATACTCTCCAAAAAACTGGCGGAAGGCTTGAACGCCCTGGTAATGGATATCAAGCTGGGGTCCGGCGCCTTCATGCGCGAACCCGAGCAAGCCAGAGAGTTGGCGATGGAGATTTGCCGGGTCGCCACGGACTCGGGTCTGCCCTGCAATGCGCTGATCACGGATATGAATGTTCCGCTTGCATGGTCGGCTGGAAACGCCCTGGAAGTGCACGAAGCGATTGATTTCCTGACCGGCAAACCACGGCACGAGAGACTTCACAACGTGGTCGAGGCATTGGCCAGCGAGATGCTGGTATTGGGAGGACTGGCAGCCAGCAGGTCCGAGGGAAAAGACAAGGTGCACAGCTCACTGGATTCAGGTGAAGCAGCAGAGTGTTTTGCGCGCATGGTGGCCAGCCAGGGCGGACCGGTTGACCTGCTTGACCGCCCTGGAAAATATTTGCCGTCCGCGACCATTTCCAAGCCGGTGTTCCCGGATTCACCCGGTGTTGTCACGTGCATGGATACGCAATCAATAGGCTATGTCGTCGTATACCTTGGTGGCGGCCGGCAGCGTGTTGAGGACATCATTGATCCGGCCGTAGGCCTGGCGGACTTGTGTACGGTGGGCCAGCAGCTGGATGTGCATATTCCACTGGCTACCATTCACGCTTCGCGTGAAACAGACTGGCAGCGGGCGGCAGCCAGGTTGAAATCCGCAATCCAAATGGGTAAACCCACAGCCGGGGCACAGCCGGTAATTTATCAGCGAATTGATGGAGCGCACCTAGTACAGGACACTACACTTGCATGAAACCGTTACCAGAAATAGTCGCACGGCTTAAATCCCATGCACAAAATGCGGCCTCTAAATCCTACTCACCGTACAGCAAATTCAAAGTAGGGGCTGCGGTGATCGGAGAGAAAGGCGAGATTTTTACCGGGTGCAATGTCGAGAATGCATCCTATGGTTTGACCCAGTGTGCTGAACGCAATGCAATCGGTGCGGCAATAGCCGGTGGTTTGCATGCGGGAACCCTGCTGACCCTGCTGGTCTATACGCCCGGGGAACAGGTGTGTTCACCCTGTGGCGCCTGCCGTCAGGTCATGCATGAAATGATGGCAGAGGAGAGCCAGGTCATTTCGTGTTGCGACGTGGATGGATACAAAACCTGGACCAAGAAGGAATATTTGCCTGACCCTTTTGTAAGCGACCGGACCTGGAATATCGCATGAAAATTTTCTTCCGTAAACTTCACCGCTGGCTTGGTTTGTTGATGGTGGTACAAATTGTCGCCTGGATGGCAAGTGGCCTGTATTTCAGCATTTTTCCGATCGAGGAAATCAGAGGGGAACACCTGACCAGGAGTTCCGAGCCGCTTGAGGCCGAAGGGCTTGCCCACATGGGCTCGCCTGCACAGGTAAACCGTGCACTGGACAGGCATTTTGGACCGGGCTGGGAGTTGACATCGCTGAGCCTGGTCAGCAAGGGGGATCGAATGGTGTGGCGGATCGATGGCAGCGTGGATGGCGTTGTATTCCGGCGTCTCGTGCCTGGTGATGGCACGGGTGTACTACCGGTTTTGTCAGCACAAGAAGCGGCTCAGGTCGCCCAGGACTGGCTACTGGATGCCACTGAGCCGCGGGCGATCGAATGGCTGGAATCAACGTCTCCGGGGTCGGAGATCAGGGGCAGAGATTTTCCGGTATGGAAAGTTACTTTTGAGGAGCCTGAATCCCTTAACCTTTACCTGGACCCGTGGACCGGAGCAATCCTGGCCAGGCGGACCACTCGATGGCGAGTTTTTGACTTTTTCTGGATGTTGCACGTCATGGATTTTGAAAACAGGGATGATTTCAATCACCCCTTGCTTCAGGTAGCGGCTTTGCTGGGCCTGCTAGTTGCACTCAGCGGGGTGATTTTCTGGGCCATAAGCACAACACTGTTTCGGAAAAAGCGCCGCGTACGCAGTAGCTAATAAAGACTCGTCAGAAAAAACCGTGGGTAGTTTTCGGTACGGGTAAAACCCCAAGCGTATGAAACAAGCCGATTCCACAAGCGAGGTTATAGCTCAACCTCTAGCGTTGGAATCGATACCCCTTCAATCCAACGAATCGTTCCATAGACAAATGATTTAAATTTCTGCACGCGATTGAGGATAGTCCTGACCTGCATCCTGTTTCTTTTGCTCTGATTGAAGGCGAGTTTGCACTTCCGTCTTCTCAGAGCGGGGGCAGGATGCACTACCCCCCTGATATACAGAAAACCATCTCCGCTGCAACGAACCCGTTATATTTTTTACCCGTAAATTTTCCTGAAGAGCCACAAATATTTATTAAGTGAAAAGCACTATCTGCGTCAAAAGTTGGAAAATCTCAGGCGCAAAGCCTTTTATCTATAAGGTTTAGAGGGGTTTCCATGACTCAATGAACTACCCCGCAGCAAGCTAACGGGGTATCGGTGCCATCCCGCTAGAATAATGCCAATTGTTGGTCACTATGGAGCTTCCGATACTCTCCACCCTGACCCTTGACATACTTGGCTATCATAGCTTCATCTCCATGCTTCCCAACCGTACTGGCAAAATATCCATCACTCCAGAATTCTCCACCCCATAGCTTTCTCTTCACCTCCGGACAACGCCGGAATATTTCTCGGGCAGTGAGACTTTTTATCGTCTGCACAATCTTTTTTACGCTATACATTGGCACCGACTGCACCAAAAAATGCACGTGATCCGCATCCGTCCCAATCTCCAAAAACTTTATGTCAAATCGCTGCTCTATTTCTAAACAAATATCTCGAAGCTCGGTATCAACTTTATCGTCAAATATTGCCCTTCGATACTTCGCAGGGAATACTAAGTGGTACATCAATACCGTTACATTGTGACTCTTATGTAAATATTCGCTCATTCACCTATATTCGCAGCAAGCTGCGGGGAATTGAACCCCAAGGGATTAAAGTCTGGAAATGTCAGGGTCTGGTCGTCATCAATATGGACAAATCCCGGTTTGCCACCACGGTGTGAAACATCCGCGCCGTGCGTAACATTTTTGTCGTCGCCCGGGTAATGGGTGGCAATGTAGAAATGGTCTGCGTTTTTGATGATTTCTTTTGCCCGCTCATCGAGGCTGGTGAATTTTCTGACCACCTTGGTTTCCCCCGGAGTATCAACACCTGGCAGAAATTCGTATTCCCGGGTCCCCCAATACTGGGGTTGATGCTCGCTAAAAATATCTCTGAGTGCTTAAAACGGGCTGGACACGACGAAGGACATGCCGATCGATGCCAACTTCAAGGTGTTCATCCCGGACACCGACGACCAGAGCTTCACCCACTTCGCCACCGCCGACAACGACAGCTCCAACTACACGGTCTTCGACAGTGGCGAAGCCTCGCTGGATATTACGCCGCAAGCCGGACTTTCTGAGCAAAAGCCTGACATTGATCAAAGCACTTTACTCACAGCACTTTGAGAACCAAGCCATTGAGCTGTGCAAGACCGCCAACGAATACTTCCGGTATTTGTTGGCACCATGGGATTGCTTGCACCAGAAGTCTATCAGGCACAACCTAATTCTGTTGCCGTCTATGTACGCCATCGGCCCGAGACGACCCTACTTTACCAGATCATCCGCGAGTACTGGCCCGAGTTTCAGGCCGAGTTGGCCAGCCAGAACAAGTACTTACCGGCATATATCACAAAAGAATTTGAGGCGTACCTGAAATGTGGCCGGCTTGAACATGGTTTTTTAAGGCTCCAGTGCGAGACCTGCCATGATGAAAAATTGGTGGCGTTCAGTTGTAAGCTTCGCGCCTTTTGCCCGAGTTGCGGGGCACGGCGGATGACCGAAAGCGCCGCATTGCTGGTGGATGAAGTGCTGCCGCATCAACCCATGCGCCAGTGGGTGCTCAGCGTACCGTTCCCGCTGCGTTTCCTGTTTGCTAGCCAACCTGCTGTGATGGGCAAAGTGCTGGGCATTGTGTACCGTACCATTGCCACGCATCTGATCCACAAAGCGGGCTATATCAAAGCCACGGCACACACTGGTGCAGTTACGCAAATACAGTGTTTTGGTGGTGCCCTCAACGCAAATCTTCATTTCCATATAATTTTTTTGGATGGTGTTTACATCAACAACGCCCATCGGCCCGGTGTGCGGTTTCGCTGGGTAAAGGCGCCGACCAGTGATGAACTCACCCTATTGACGCATACCATTGCACAACGCGTGGCCCGTTACCTGGAGCGCCAGGGTTGGTTGGTGCGCGATGCCGAGAACAGCTATCTCAGCGCAGAAGGCGTGGATGCCGACCCTGATTCGCCGCTGAATCATTTGCTGGGAAGTTCCATTAGCTACCGCATTGCAATGGGACCACAGCAAGGGCGCAAGGTGTTTACCCTGCAGACCCTGCCGGACTGCAGGCCGGACAACCCGTTCGCAAACACGGTGGGCAAGGTGGCCGGATTCTCGCTGCACGCCGGCGTTGCCACCAGGGCCAATGAACGGGATAAACTGGAACGCTTGTGCCGCTACATCACCAGGCCCGCTGTAGCCACCAAACGCCTGTCACTTACCCGCAACGGACAGGTCCGATACGAACTCAAAACACCGTACAACGATGGCACCACCCATGTGATTTTCGAGCCACTGGATTTCATCTCCAGGCTGGCCGCCCTGGTACCCAAACCAAGAGTCCATCTTACCCGGTTTCATGGGGTATTCGCGCCCAACAGCAAATACCGGGCGTTGGTAACACCGGCCAGGCGGGGTAAAGGTAAAAGGGCTAAAGCAGCACAACAGCAACAGGACCAAACACCTGCTGAGCGCCATGCATCAATGACCTGGGCGCAAAGACTGAAACGCGTCTTCAACATCGACATTGAGACCTGCAGTGAATGTGGTGGTGCAGTCAAAATAATCGCTTGCATTGAAGACCCGGTGGTGATTGCGAAGATACTCACCCACCTGGATGAAAAAGCGGCTGCAGCAGGAAAAGGCTCAGCAGCGCAAGGTCTGTTGCCGGAAAGCCGTGCCCCGCCGCAAACTGATTTGTTTGAAGAAACACATCATTCAAACGCATGGCTGCACTGACCACAGCGGCACGGTCTGTTGCGCCCTGCGGGCAGGAATTGGCCTGAAATAGAGGTGTTGCACAGATGAATTCAGTCATGAGTGGCAAGAATTGCTGAAATTTCGGAATGAACAAGATGAGAAGCTGGAAAACAGTCTACTCAAATACTTTTGATTTCTGGCAAAGTAGTGTTTGTTTTTACTATACTCTTTCCCCCACAAGACACTTCCCCATTCTACCGGTGACGTTTCCATTACGTGTCTCAGATATAGAGGAGAATTCGTTTCAGACACAATCAGAATTGAACAAATGGCTCGCAAATTTAGCTTGCTGAAGGGTGGCAAAATTGAAGACTGGGAACGAGATTGGTTTACACACTCACTCAACAACGGCGAATCAATTATGAATATCTGGGGACTGGCTCTGACCAGTTTTCAATTTGAAGAATCTTCTGATCAGCATTGATGGATTCAATTCTGAGCGTGGTTTTAATGCACCACGAGCATTCGTACACTTTCTTTGATAAATCGCTGTGGAAGCGATTCCAGCGCGTCTACGACGAAGAATTAATCTTGCGAGTCGCTGCTTCGGGACGTTTTCTGCTATAGACGATTGTCGAGGGTGATATTCCGCTTTTGCCCACAAAGCGGCTATTCACCAAGCGTAAATTTCAACGCCGCGTATAGCCGCTTACGGCCGAGGCTGTGTGAAAACGCAAAATCTTAAAATCCAAGTGGTAAACTGCCACCGATTTACTACATTTTAAGGCTGGAAAACGGGTTACAGTGGTTTGTACAGGTGCTAACAAGACCTGAAATGCAGCGATACTCCACCTGCA
>JACZXW010000110.1 GCA_022571415.1 Pseudomonadota bacterium | reverse complement strand
GGGTGCCCGGCTGAGGGGTGCCCGATTGGGGCCTTCCCTTCGTAAGGCCATTAGGCTGACCAGGAGTGGCCAGTCCATACCTTGGATGGTTTGCCTGGAGAAAGGAAGGCCCCTCAGCCGGGTGCAAATAATGGTGTTCGGAGAGCGGAAGTACTTTATTCCGGTTTCCCTGATTCATTATAATGAGCATAAATCCAATGAATCCTTGAGCATGCATTCTCCATGAGCCAACAACAAAGAAAAGCCGTCGCCCTGATTTCGGGTGGACTGGACTCAATGCTGGCCGCCAGGGTCATAAAGGACCAGGGCATCCATGTGGAAGGGATAAATTTTTTCACTGGATTCTGTGTTGAAGGCCATACACATGCCATTCGGCAAAAAGATCGGCTCAAGCAGAAAAGAAACAATGCCCTGTGGGTCGCGGAACAGGTCGGCATCAAACTGCACATCATTGACGTTATTGAAGAATACAAGGACATCGTCCTCAACCCGGTCCATGGGTATGGCCAGAACCTCAATCCTTGCCTCGATTGCAAAATTTTCATGGTGAACAAGGCTCAGGCCTGGGCATGGATGGAAGAAAACCAGTTCGACTTCATTATTACCGGAGAGGTCATCGGGCAACGACCTAAATCACAACGTAAAGAAACCATGCCTATTATCGCGCGGGAGTCTGGCGCGGAAGAACGGCTTCTGCGTCCGCTTTGTGCGAAAAACCTGCCACCAACATTACCGGAGCGGGAAGGGTGGGTTAACCGGGACGATCTTTTTGACTTCCATGGACGCAATCGAAAGCCACAAATGGCTCTCGCCGAGAAACTTGGTTTTTCCGAATACGCGCAGCCAGCAGGCGGATGTTGCTTCCTTACCGACAAGACCTATTCCAGCAAGCTCGCAGATCTGTGGCAATCCCGAGGAGAGCGTAACTACGAGTTTGATGACATCATGTTGTTAAAAGTAGGGCGGCATATTCGCCCAAAACCACATTACAAACTTATCATCAGCCGGGAAGAGGGTGAAAACCACTATCTATCCGGGTATCGCAAGGAATTTATCAGTCTTGAAAGTATATCCTGCAAAGGTCCGCTCGCGCTGCTCGATGGTGTACCCCGCGACGGTGATATCAAACAGGCCGCATCCATCGTCGCCCGTTATGGTCAGGGCCGCGACTTAACGGAGGTGTTGGTCGAAGTCAGAATGAAAGATGGCAGCGTCGATGAGTTAAGGGTTAAACCACTGTCGTCTGACGAAATCCTAAGCTCCTGGTATGTCTGAACACCATTTTGAACTTGATGCGCGTCGCATGCTGTGCCCCATGCCAGTGATCAAGACCCAGGACAGAATCAAGACTCTGGCGCCAGGTGATCGGCTCAAAGTTATCTGCAGTGATCCCGGCGCCCTAATCGATATTCCCTGCTGGTGTCGAATCCACGGCCACGAAGTGATCTCGAGCGATACCACAGACAGGATCATTACGATAACGATCCAGGTCGGGTAACGCACTCTCTTGGCGCTCCCGATTTGAAAAGCACCACAAGGGTGCGCCGTCCAGGGGCTTATCACGCTAAGAGCCATGACTGACGAGGGTTTATTATTGTCAGTCGATGGCATATTCTTTGCTGTCCATATTTGCACCAATTTAGTCAGCCTGGCTTGGGCGGAAGGCTGGACATAAAACAACTAGTACATCCATTTTGGAGGACAAAAGATGTCAGAGAAAACTCTGGACCTGATAAAAGGCAACGACGCAAAGTGGGTCGATCTTCGCTTCACCGATTCACGTGGCAAAGAACAGCATGTCACCAACAGCGCCAAACTGATTAACGAGGAATTTTTTGAAAATGGTGCAATGTTTGACGGATCCTCCATCGCCGGTTGGAAGCCCATTAATGACGCTGACATGATTCTCATGCCTGATGATGAAACTGCTGTTATCGATCCTTTTACCGAAGAGACCACAGTCAATCTTCGCTGTGATGTCGTGGAACCGAGCACCCTGCAGGCGTACGAACGCGATCCCCGGGCGCTCGCCAAACGTGCTGAAACCTACCTGACTTCCACCGGTATCGGAGACACTGCCTACTTTGGTCCGGAGCCCGAGTTCTTTATCTTTGATAACGTGAGATACAAGTGTGATATGGGCGGCGCCATGTACGAGATAGAGTCAGAAGAAGCGGCATGGATGAGCGGAGCAGAATTCGAAGGCGGTAACATCGGTCATCGACCGGGCGTTAAGGGAGGCTATTTTCCCGTTCCGCCGGTGGATTCCTTCATGGATATCCGAAACTCCATGTGCTCGGCGATGGAGGCCATGGGACTCATCGTCGATCTGCATCACCATGAAGTGGGCACCGCGGGACAGCAGGAGATTGGCGTACGCTTTAATTCCCTGGTCAAAAAAGCCGATGAGATCCAGATTTACAAGTACTGCGTGCATAACGTCGCTCACGCATATGGCAAAACAGCGACTTTCATGCCCAAACCACTGGTGGGCGACAATGGCAACGGCATGCATTGCCACCAGTCAATCTTCAAGAACGGGACTAACCAGTTCGCGGGAGACGGTTATGCCAACCTGTCCCAGGAAGCACTCTGGTACATCGGCGGAATTATTGCTCACGCTCGTGCTCTTAACGCTTTTGCAAATCCTAGCACCAACAGTTACAAGCGCCTGGTACCTGGTTTCGAAGCGCCAGTAATACTGGTGTACTCCGCTTTAAACCGCTCTGCGTCCATCCGCATCCCTTATGTGCAAGGTGGCAACCCCAACGGCGTGAGAGCCGAGGTCAGGTTTGGCGATAATGCGGCCAATCCCTATCTGATGTTCGCCTCCATGCTGATGGCCGGTCTCGACGGTATCAAGAACAAAATAGAGCCTGTTGGTCCCCTGGACAAGGATCTTTATGATCTACCCGCCGAAGAAACTAAAGACCTGCCAACGGTCTGCTCTTCCCTCGAACAGGCTCTGGATGCACTCGATGCCGATCGCAAGTTCCTGAATCAGGGTGATGTGTTCAGCGACAGCATGATCGACGGCTACATTGATCTGAAACGTGAAGAAGTTGAACTGCTCAGTGCAACAACTCATCCGGTTGAGTTTCAGATGTACTACAGCGTGTAGTTCCAGCCGGCTATTACCGGGAAACTCCTGGGGAAAAGCATCAGCCCCTCCTGCCCTTGAAACCTGGGTCAGAAGGGGCTTTTTTTTTCTCCCAATCGCGCCACAATGAAGGCATCCCATTGGCATAGACCCATGATCCAGTATTTATCCTGTTTTTTCCTTCTGCTCTTATTCGCTAATGTGTTGGCCGCCCCGGTCTATAAATCCGAGGACGAATCCGGTAATCCCGTCTTTTCTGACAGGGCAGCAGAATCTGCGGAACAGATCGAGGTTCGGGAACCATCCACATTCAAGTCTTCGCTGTACACGAGGCCATACCAGCGCGTCCAGTCAAAACCTAGCAACACCGATGACGACAATGACAATTTCAAATACCAGACACTGGCGATTACATCCCCCGAAGACGGAACGGCAATACGTGACAACGCCGGTAACCTCACGCTGCATTTTTCGGTGGTTCCGGCTATCCAGCAGGGCCATTCACTTCATCTTATGATGGATGGCCAGGTTTATAGCTCTCTCGGGAGCAGCGGATTCGTCTCCATGCAGAATGTCGATCGCGGTACTCACCAGTTCCGCTTAACCGTTACCAGGACAAAAGATGGCAAAGTCATACAGACTGGTCCGACCACTGCCATCACTTTGTTACGCCACTCACGCCAGAATTAGTCATGGTTCGCACCATTATGGTGCATTTAGGAGCTAACCTCGATACACTGGCACTCCAGACACAACGACTGATATGGCTATCGCCAGAACGTTTGCTGGTGCGCTTTTTGCAGGGCTTTTTTGCAAGAGAGGGCACATGAACTTTCGTCCAGCAGATAGCCGACCGTCATTCTTCCAGGTAGACAGTGCCGCAATGAACGACTACATCCTCAATAACCTCAGCACCGCGATCCTCTCGCTGGATCATGAACTGCGTCTCTGCTATATCAACCAGGCTGCAGAAAGCCTGCTGGAAATTTCTGCGAAGCGGTCTCTTGGACAGGTAATTAGCGACCTGATACCGCAGACGGAACCAATGCAGCCCATATTCTTTGACGCCCTGCAGACCGGCCAGCCCTATACCCAGCGGAAGACTCAAATTCGGCTGCCCTCTGGCACAACGATTACCACCGACATCAGCATATCCCCGGCGTCGGAAGCACAATGGCCAAGATTGCTGATTGAATTTCATCCACTGGACCGCCATCTCAGAATTGACCGGGAAGCTACATTGCAGGAACAACATGAAGCCACTCGCCTGATGATCCGCGGCCTTGCTCATGAAATTAAGAATCCATTGGGAGGCATTCGAGGCGCAGCACAACTTCTGAGCCAGGAATTTGACACTTCCGAGCTTGCTGAGTACACCAATATCATTATCGAGGAAACCGATCGACTGACGGCGCTGCTGGATCGACTGCTCGGCCCCCGCTCAATACCCAGCCCTGTATTCACTAATATCCACGAAATCCTGGAACGAACCCGCATGCTGATCGAACTCGAAGCAGACTCTGACCTTAAGTTCCATCGTGATTATGATCCGAGCATTCCTGAAATCAACATCGATCCCGAAATGATCATGCAGGCTATTTTGAATATCACCAGGAATGCCATGCAAAGCCTCGAAGACGTGACCGACCCCGAGATACGACTGGTGACGCGCACAGAACGACAATTCACCATCGGCTCTGTTCGGCACAGGAATGTTCTGCGCGTAGACATCATCGACAACGGTCCCGGCATTCCGGAATCGTTAAAGGAGCGTTTGTTTTTCCCGATGATCAGCAGTCGGCCGGATGGCACAGGCCTCGGTCTTTCCGTGGCCCACTCAATCATTCACCAACACCAGGGAATTATCGAATACGACAGTGTCCCGGGTAGAACAAGGTTCACCATCATCATACCTTTGGAGACTAACCAATAATGTCAGAAAACACAGTATGGGTGGTCGATGACGAACGATCTATCCGTTGGGTCCTGGACAAGGCACTGTCAAAGGAAGGTTTGGAGGTGCGCTGTTTCGAGGACGGCGAGTCACTGCTGTCCCAGATCAAGTTTACCATCCCCAATGCTATTGTCAGTGACATCAGGATGCAGGGCATGGGTGGTCTTGAATTGTTGCGCCAAATCAAAACAGAGTACCCGGATTTACCGGTCATTATTATGACGGCACATTCAGACCTCGATAGCGCTGTATCTTCCATTCAGGGCGGAGCGTTTGAGTACATTCCCAAGCCCTTTGAAATTGACGAGGCGGTTGCTGTCGTCAAACGAGCCTTGCTTCACCAGAAAGATATTGCGCAACCAGCAAAAATAAGCCAGGAAACTGTAGAAACAGGGATCATAGGCAAAGCTGCCGCCATGCAGGAGGTGTTTCGAGCAATAGGCAGGCTCTCAAAATCAAGCGTCACTGTACTAATCAACGGGCAATCCGGCACGGGAAAAGAGCTGGTCGCCCACGCGCTGCATCGCCACAGCCCTCGTGAAAACTATCCTTTTGTACCATTGAATATGGCGGCAATTCCCCATGACCTGATTGAATCTGAACTATTCGGTCACGAAAGGGGTGCGTTTACGGGCGCCAACCAGTTAAGAAGGGGGCGATTTGAACAAGCCGAGGGAGGCACTTTGTTTCTGGATGAGATTGGCGACATGCCCTCAGACACGCAGACCCGTTTACTTCGCGTCCTATCTGATGGTGAGTTTTACAGGGTTGGCGGTCATGAACCGCTCCAGGCTAATGTGAGAATCATCGCGGCTACCCACCAGAATCTTGAAGATCTTGTCGCACAGAACAGATTTCGCGAAGATCTTTTTCATCGCCTCAATGTCATTCGAATTCACATACCCACACTTGCCCAGCGTCGGGAAGACATCCCTTTGCTCACCAGCCATTTTCTCAACGAGGCGGCCAAGGAACTTGGAGAAGAACCGAAACAGCTACTCATGGAAACCATCGACTATCTTGGTGAATTGCCCTGGCCAGGCAATGTACGCCAGTTGGAAAATTTCTGCCGCTGGATCACGGTCATCAGCCATGCTCTGGATCTTGTCGATCATCCGTTGGAAGACATCCGGATAGTACTTGGACGCTCCCAAAAACCTAACGTACTCATCTCGGTGGGCTTGCCTGTCTTTCACGCTTCTGTACTCCTGACGGACATTAGAGGACATTCTCTTCGCCTTCCGCACGATGAGTACGTCATCAATATGCGTGGATGTGATAGACACGGGAGTCATGTCGAGGAATTCACACACCAGGAAATAAAGAGATGATGGAAGAGCCATTTTCAAATCGCGGCTTGTGGCAACAGCCTCTTGGAACATCGTCTTGTCCAGGTTCGTCTTACACTCTGCGCAAACGTACCCCAAGTGGGCCTCTGCCCGCTCGGCATGT
>JACZXW010000028.1 GCA_022571415.1 Pseudomonadota bacterium | reverse complement strand
CCGGGAAACCGGTCAACGAACTGATATCGAGTTTGGAAAAGGTCGTGTGGGTGGTGAACCTGTATTTGTAGCATCTGCCAACGCTGACAGCGAAGATGACGGCTACCTGATGACTTATCTTTACGACGCCAGCTCAGACACAAGCAGCTTTGTCATCATGGACGCGGCAACGATGGACAACACGCCCGTTGCGTCAATTGAGCTGCCACGAATCCCTAACGGGTTTCACGGGAGTTGGATTCCGTCCTCAGTAGCGAACTGAAATTTGGGGTCGGAGTAGAATGGCACTTACTTAAGCAATAAGTGCCATTCGGGTCGGAGTAAAAACTCCAGTACATTCATATGGCCACCCCATAAAACAGGGAGCATATTTATTCCGACCCCAAATTTTCTCCGATCCCAAAATCCGAACGAATTTCGGCCTGTTTGTCATAATCTAATTCGGCGATAAGAATATCTTCACCTACGGTTGCCTGTGCCAGTATTTCACCCCAGGGGCTAACAACCATACTATGACCATAGGTTTTTCTGCCAGAGTCGTGTTCACCTCCCTGACATGCGGCGATTGTAAAGCAAAAATTTTCTATCGCCCTGCTACGCATTAAGACTTCAAAATGTGCCTCACCTGTCACTTCCGTAAAAGCAGACGGAATTACAAGGCTCCTTGCCCCGAGAGAAAACAAATTTCTGTAAAGTTCAGGGAATCTGATGTCATAGCAGACACTTAATCCTATCCGCCCAATTGGGCTATCCATACAAAGCAGGTCTTCACCAGCTTCGAAAGTTTCAGACTCAAGGTAATGCTTATGGTTGTCTGCAACATCGACATCGAACATATGAATTTTGTCGTAGCGTCCAACTTCACGCCCTCTTTCGTCGTACACAAAGGAAGCCGCTCGAACCTTTGGTGGCTCTGTCAAACTACCATCAGGACGTACACTGGTAGGTAACGTACCCGCAAAAATCCAACACCCTGTCGTCCGGGAAAGCCCGGACAAACAATTCCGAATGGGTCCTGACGATTTTTGCTCGGCTGTACCAATCGACCGTGGATTGGCACTGGCCAGTGCAGCAAAATTCTCCGGCAGGAATATGGCCTTTACATTTTCATTCGCAGCTCGCTGGACCATATCTGTAACGGTCACAAGGTTTGACTGAACGTCCATGCTGCTTACCATTTGCAGAACCGCAATGCGACCTTTCACGTCAGGAGCCCCTTATTCCCCGGAATCAGTACCGGAGCTTTCAACAGAGCTCTCCGCTTCTCTGACTGAGTCGTTAAAGATAGAAATAAACCGGATGTCAGGTTCATCTATGGTGCCACTAATCTGATATTTCGCACTACTCATCTGGTTGATTTGGTTTTCGAAAACTTTCTGCGCGAGAAATACTGTTGCCCCGGCCAACGGGCCCGTAACAATCGCACTGTATGCGGCATACCAGGGGAGGTTTTTCCCTACCGGTAACGTAACAATCATGTCGTTGTCCAGCTTTCTGGTTAACAGATTGACCGTGCCGCCGACCTTAAAGTTACTGCCTGGAGCTTCAATTAGTATCGGCTCAGAAATATCAAACTTGCCCTTATCAAAGACCACCGTACCTTCCAAATTATCAAAACTATATCCCTTGCTAATAATATCAGAAAAATCTAAAACAAATCTTTTCGCTAACTGATTGAAATCGAAAATACCCAACAGTTTGAGCGCCGCAGCTCCCGATTCGGCCTGAACAAACCGCCCCTTGCCTCCTTTGATCTGCACCGGTCCCTGCACACGATCCAGATCAACCATAGCAGGAGAACCCGCCCATTTTATTCTGGAAATAAACTTAAAATCCTGTCCCTCAATACTGGAAGCAAATCCCCATTGTTCCAGAGCAGAGCCCAGATCATCTGTTTCAACTACGCCTTCGAATTCAGAAGAATGAACACCATCGGCATAAATCCAACGCGCAGTAGATGGTTTGACGATCGACATTCCCCTCACTTCGGCTGTTAGATTATACATCGTCGCTCCACTTTCTTCGGGCCGAAAATCAAACTTCCAGCTACCATAGTTTTCACCATCAACAAGAAGTTCAGCCGTAGAGAAGTCGACCGCGACAATTCCCAGGGGATCGATGTCTGCCAACAGGTCTTGCGCCCCATCGCCATCTTCCTCAAAAAACCTGAGGTAATCCAATTTCACTTTGACCGGCTGATTTTCTTCATCTCCGATGAGCACGGTACCGGCGAGGTTTTTGTTTTTAAGCTCCACTTGCCATCCTGTTACCGCACGGGTGATTATCAGTTTTGTACTAGGGAGTTCCAGCGAAAAAATGTCGAGCGAGGCAACTTCAAGTACAATATCATCAAGTGAATGTGCCATTTCTGATTCAATTGATACATCCGATACACGATCAAGTGATTCGATCAAGTCGTCCCACTCTTCATAGTTTACGTATTCGATCGCACCCGTTACTTTTAGCCCTTCGTAACTAACAGCACCCATTATTCCGCCGCCGAAATGTATTCGACCGCCGGTAACGACCCCATCCAGAATTTGTAACGCACTTTCCATTTTATCATTAAGGGCGATATTCACCCGAAATCCGGAATCCAGGAACACCTGGCGGTAATAAAAATTCATTTCTGTCGTAGCTAACATTTTTTGCATAGGTGGTGGCATGTCAATCACAATCCCCTGCAACGTCGACGTAACTTCAACATAGTTACGGTCGTTGATTCCGCCATAAGGAATATGGATCGTCGCTTCATAGGTCAACATACCATTCGCTCTTGTTAGCAGCGTCTGTTCTGACCAATTGTATAAATCCTTTACATCAACATGGCCCCTAGTCCGTATAGTGATTTCTCCAGATTTCCCTTCACCAATGCTACGGATACTGCCAAACACCGGTTCATCAAATAACAACGCACTGAATTCCTTTGAGGTCAAGCCTGTTGTTGTTTTGTAGTTCACATCACCATTGATTGCAAACACAGACAAATCGAATTCCGGCATGGTCAGGTCGTTATTTTTCAGCGTGACCGTGACATCAGAATAAGGCTCTTCCTCGCTTCGAGGGCCTATCGGTATTTCAAGATAAACAACAGCATCAATGGTTCCAGTACCACTCCAACTTTCTGCCATATGACCCGTGGTCTCTGCAAGCGGACTTTCGTTCAATATTCGAATGCCATCTGACAGTGGACCACGGGTCCTTCCTTGTACAATAACAGTGTCAACTTTGCCGCCAATTGGTATTGGTACATTAACTTGTGCATCAACGACACGACTGCTCATCACCGTTCCAACCACGTCATCTGAAGATATTTGTTGATTACTGATATATATTGTCGCTTCAAGATCAGAGATCATCGGCCAGTTATCCGCATAGTCGAGTGTCGCGTCTTCAACTTTCAAAAATATTTCTTGAGCTTTTCTTGTTGACGGGGCACCCCTAAACAAAGAACCATGAAATACCAATCCGGATTCCGGACTCTCACCTCCCAGCACAGATTTCGACAACCAGGACACTAGATCTGGTGATAGGGTATTTGGGAAGTATCTATTTACATCCATTAAGTCAGCATTAGAGATTCCAATCACCAGCCCCCAGGTTTGGTTCTCGCGACCAGGGGGGAGGTTGAGATGTACCTTTACATAAGCTGTCAAATCCCCGTTTATCATTTCGATCACGCCCGTGTTGAGCTGGAATACTCCATCACGATAACGAAAATTCAACCTGCCCCTGGTTGACTCGAAAGGCCACGACGATGAAAACATAGAAGGGAAATGCAAATTGTAATTCTTGTTGTTCAGGTCGATATACCCTCGATCCGGATGCAGGGAGACGAATCCATTCAATGCGCTAATGGCAGGGGCTCCCAGGTAGGCATCAATCGTTCCGTCCCGAATATAGCTGGTTAGCTTCAAATCGGGTATGGCAGCGGAAAAGTCAGCATAAACGGTAACTGCTTCCAAACGCCCCCGCGGATTCGCTGCCGACAAAGCTGCTAATGCCCGCTCCGGAATCAGATCAATTCGTTTATTCAATGCAAGCAAATATCTGTTGAGTTCAGCCAGCTCCAGACTCGGAATGTTCCCGCCTAGGATATAGGTGTCCCCGGATTTCTCGACGATCAGGTTCAGGTCAAGCAAAGAAAGTGATTCCCCTCCCAGATCCATATTTATGTCCGGGAAATAAATCTGGAATCCTTCATTCATCAAGGAGTTGAACATTACGAATCTGGTATCTATATGATCCAGCAATTTCAGATGGCGTTCTTCACGACCCAGCAGTATTTCATCGGAGTTAAGTACCCCGGACAACCTGAACTCACGGTGTGCATATTCCAACCATAATTCTGCCCGGATGTCTGCTGACGTCAATCGATATTCCCCAATCCTGATTTCCGGCAGAAAATCAGCAACTGCTAGTCGGGATATATTTAGGTAGAGGTTCGCTTCAAAATCTTCAGCGATCCTGGGATCTCCGTTGTATTCACCCACCAATTGAATTCTCTCGACTTCCCCGGCTTCGGACACCTTTTCTACCAGCAGTAGCAGGGATACGATTCTGGTATCTCCGTTCCTGACAATTTTCAGGGGATAATCTTCCTCGCTCCTTATGTAGTAAGTCGATTTTCGGCCAACGAGGCGAATCTCCAGATTTTTGACAGTGACCTCTTCAAGGTGCGGAGTCGAATCGAGGATTATCTGAAAATCAAACGGCTTGTCACTCAACGGTAAGCCATTTACCCGCCATGAACCGTCCTCTCCTTCCACGAGAGTCAAGCTTAGGCCGTCGATATCGATCCCAGTCAGAACCGGATTTGTCTCAAACAAACTGAAAAAGGTGCTGATGCGAACTGAAACTCGATCAATGACGACCGCAGGGTCTGAAACTGTTCCTAGAATCAGATTATTAACACTGATCGTGGGATCAAAATATCGCCAGCTTCCTTGCAGTCGCCCGATGCTCACATTTGAGTTAAGCGACGCCTGAAGAAGGACGATCAAGTTTTCCTTATAGTCGCCAACGGTGTTGACTGCAATACGCCCAATACTGACATACAGAGCTAGCAGGACAAGGCCGCTCAATAAGATGAACGTAAAGCCGCGGGAAAATAGTCGTTGCAGGCTGCTAGCTTTAAGCAGGCTGAAGGCTCTTGTAGTGAACTTACGTACCATAATAATGGGATCCCTATCTTTTCCCATTTGAAGTCAAAACCAGATCGAACTGTTCCTGGCTGTAACTGGTCTCAACCTGGAATCGAATCTGCATCCTCAGGGCGCTGGAGAGCTCAGAAACGCAAGCCGCATCTTCATCCAACAACCTGTCCACCACCGATTGCGACGCCATGATAAGGCATCCGTTTTCCCTGAAATCACGAGTTTTTCGCTGGATTTCCCTGAATATTTCCAGGCAGACGCTCTCTGCAGTTTTTATGAACCCTCGACCACCACAAGTTCCACATGGTTCACACATCATTTTCAGCAGACTTTCATGGGTACGCTTACGGGTCATCTCCACAAGCCCCAATTCTGAAATTTGCGTTATTCTCCATTTGACACGATCAGCCTGCTGACCTTTTTCCAAGGTCCTCAGTACCTGCCTCTTATGCTCTTCATTTACCATATCGATAAAATCAATGATAACAATGCCACCAATGTTTCTGAGTCGCAGTTGCCGCGGAATAGCTGCGGCAGCCTCCTGATTTATCTTGTAAATAGTTGCCTCCAGATCCTTACGACCAACGTAAGCTCCGGTGTTGACATCGACAGTGGTCATGGCCTCAGTCTGGTCAATACTCAGGTAGCCCCCCGATCTGAGTGCGAAGTTCCGATCGAGTGCGATCTCGATTTGATCTTCAAGATTATGCTCATCAAATAATGCGATCTCTTTTGAGACCAGTTCCAGGCAATTGACTTTATCTGGAATAAAGTCTTCCAAAAAACGCTGCAAATCCGAAAACGTGTTTGAACTATCTACCAGGATTCTCTCAGTATGCTGGGTGATTATGTCTCTCATCACCCTTAACGGCAGAGGCAGATCCTCATGAACCAGTGATTGGGCTTTTGACTTCTTTCCATCCTGAACAATGGCAGCCCACCTGACGCGCAGCAGATCCGCATCTTTACGGATCTCCTCTGCCGCGACACCCTCGGAGGCTGTACGCAGAATAAACCCATCACCTCTGTCTGCATCCTGTAACAATTCCAGTAAGGATCGAAGACGGGAGCGTTCCGCTTCATCCTCGATTCTTACTGAGATACCGACATGATTTGATTCCGGAAGGTAGACTAGATATCTGGACGCAAGAGAAATGTTACTGGTTATCCTTGCGCCTTTTGTACCAATGGGTTCTTTTGTTACCTGTACCAATAATTCCTGTCCGTCATGGAGAACCTCCGTAATTGGCGGGTACCGGTAGTCGGTGCCTCGCTCCTCGCCCTGGGCTTTACGAGAATCAATCAGGTCAGTGATGTGCATGAACGCGGCCTTTTCCCGACCGATGGCAACGAAAGCACTTTGCATACCCGGTAGAATCCGGACGACCTTTCCATGGTAGATGTTTCCCACGGTCCCGCGGTTGTGAAAACGTTCAATAAATATCTCCTGGAGAAGGCCTTGCTCAACGACCGCCACCCGCGACTCACGCGGTGAAACATTGATAATAATTTCTTCAGCCACGCTGAATTACTTCCTTATCCACTTGTAGGCCCTTCTGCATGCAGCGGCAGGCACTCAATTCCGAATTTCAGCAGCAGGAGCGCGGTCTCAGTCAGCGGTAAACCGACTACGTTGCTGTAACTGCCATTGATTTTCTCGACAAAAATAGACGCCAGCCCCTGAATTCCATAGGCGCCGGCCTTGTCTTCTGGTTCACCTGTCGCCCAATATCTAGTGCATTCCGCATAACTTAGAACTCTAAACTGAACATTCGTTTCAACCACAGCAGTTTCGACCCTGCTTGCGCATCGTACCGATACCGATGTAATCACCTGATGCGTGGCACCCGACAATCGAAGCAACATTGATATGGCCTCAGATTTGTCCTTCGGCTTGCCCAGGATATCACCATCAATGACGACGACAGTGTCTGCAGCCAGTACGATTTTTTCGCTCAAGGCCGTTTTACTCTGCAAATGAGCAGCGACGACACTGGCTTTTTGCCTGGACATTCGTGCCACATAGTCCATCGGCAACTCGTTTTCATGAACAGCTTCATCAACGTCGGGAATTACCACCTGGTAGTCCAGACCAATCTGTGAAAGCAGTTCTGCCCTGCGCGGTGAGCCTGATGCAAGAACGAGTTCTGGCATCTTCAAGCCTGGCGCAGGTAAATCGCATGATTCAACGCATAAAGTGTCGCTGGCTCAACCTGGCTCCATCGCTCAATGTGATAGAAATTCAAGGAACTTTAACTCACATCAAAGCGACGCCGTAAATAACGTAGCAACAGGAACACCCAGGGCCATAGAAAAGCACTCATGACAGATGCCAGCAAACGCCAGATGTTCCACTCGCTAAGTCCGGCAATACTCTCTATCCAGATATTAATTAACTGATTCAATCCAACGGTTGCGAAGACAATCATGCTCTGTTGCCATACTGAAAACATCCGTAGTCTCTGGTATAGGCTTGCCGCTATATAGGCAACAACAATAAAGGCGATGGCGTGTTGCCCCAACAAACTTCCCAACAGCACATCTACAAGCAAACCAACCGACCATGCGATCACGATACCAATCCGGTGAGGCAAAGCGATCACCCAATAAATTAGTACCAGGACAATCCATTCCGGCCGTAAGTATCCCAGCTCTGCAGGTACAAAATCCGGCAGTGGAATAATAGCCAATACCATCGCCACTACAAAGGTAACGGCGACAACCCATAAACCATTCGCCCTGGTATCAGCCACCGCTTCCATTTCGCCTCACTTCTGCGGCTCTCGCCAGTTTTTCTTCTGTAAACACCAGAAGCACGTGTCTACTCCGGTCCAGCGCAGCGCTGGGTATCGCCGTCACCACAGCGAAGGGACGACCCGGATCATGTTCTACCCTGTCCACTATGCCCACGGGATAACCCACCGGAAACCTGTTACCCAATCCCGAACTTACCAGCAAATCACCAGGTCGAATATCAGCCGTGTCCTGAACATGCATCAATTCCAATCGATTCGTTACACCTGTCCCCTGGGCAATCAATCTTAGATTAGTACGGGAAACCTGTACCGGAACTGAATGTGAACGATCGCTGATCAGCAATACACGGCTGGTAAAGAAACTTAAACTTATCACCTGCCCCATAAGACCCTGTGCATCAAGCAGAGGTTGACCTACAAAGACGCCGTCAGCGCTACCCTTATCGATGACGACTTCATGCTTTTCGGGATCGGGGTCCACGCTGATGAGTTCGGCCACGAGCACGTTGTCCTGCAGTTTTGCTGCGGAACCGAGCAGATCTCGTAGACGGTTATTCTCTGCCGTCAAAGCCGCCATTTTTGCAGTCTTTGCTTTTAAGAGCGTAAGATCCTGCTCAAGGATCTTGATGTGGCTCCGCATTTCGTCCCGGGAACTGAACATTTCGCTTATCTCCCGCGCTTCCCTGCCGGGGATATCTGCAGCCACCAGAACGGGAGTCACCAGGATCGTGAGCCCAGCACGGATGTCATCAAGATAATCAGATAGATGGTCAACCACGATAAGTACGAAAGACAAAACGCAAAATCCGACCATCTTGTATCCGGTCGTTGTTTCTTCCAGAAATAGAGATTTAATATTGACTGTCCTGGTTCGTTGCTGTGCGGGAGCCCCTACCTCAACTCATATGCTTTGCCTTTAGCTATTGGATTGATAGCAGGTCGCTATAGCCTACATCATCCATTATTTCGAGTGCTTTACCGCCACCTCTGCAAACGCAGGTCAAAGGATCTTCCGCAACGATGACCGGTAACCCCGTTTCGTGCGACAGCAATCGGTCTATCTCCCTTAGGAGAGATCCACCGCCAGTCAGCACCAGACCGCTTTCTGCGATATCTGACGCCAACTCTGGCGGAGTCTGCTCCAGCGCACCTTTAACTGCCTGTACGATAACTGACAAGGGTTCTTGTAATGCCTCAAGTATCTCGTTGCTGTTTAGAGTAAAACTCCTCGGAACGCCTTCTGCGAGATTACGCCCCCTTACATCAATTTCACGTACTTCATTACACGGAAACGCGGTGCCGATTTCCTGTTTGATTCTTTCAGCCGTCGCGTCGCCAATCAGGCTGCCCTGGGTGCGCCTTACGTATGCTGTTATCGCTTCATCAAACCGATCACCGCCAACACGGATCGATTGGGAATAGACAACTCCATTTAACGAGATGATTGCTATCTCTGTGGTGCCGCCACCAATATCAACCACCATCGTTCCAATCGCCTCATGCACCGGAAGGCCGGCACCAATAGCGGCCGCCATCGGTTCTTCAATCAATCTGACATCCCGTGCACCGGCGCTAATCACCGATTCCCTGATGGCGCGTCGTTCGACCTCTGTGGATTGACATGGAACGCTGACAAGTACACGAGGGCTCGGTCTGATGAAACTGTTTTCATGCACCTTATTGATAAAATGTTGCAGCATTTTTTCAGTGACCTGAAAATCAGCAATAACACCATCTTTAAGAGGCCTGATCGCTGTGATATTGCCAGGCGTACGCCCAAGCATTCGCTTTGCATCAACACCGACTGCCGCAATGCTTTTCTGGTTATTATTGTTGCGAATGGCAACAACTGAGGGTTCGTCCAGCACAATCCCCAGATCACGAACATAGATCAGTGTATTCGCCGTACCCAGGTCTATTGACAGGTCGTTGGAAAACAAACCACGCAATCTTTTAAACATACGCGGCTTCTCCGGTCATCAAAGGGAAGCAATCCCACTGTGTGCTGGACATAGTCGTGGGGACCTGATTATTTGGTTTTAAAAACAATCGTAACTCTATCATTTGTTAGGGTTTTTATACAATTTATTAGGCGCATACTGTATATTATGCCGCGGATCCTCATTTCGCCCTGGATTGCTTCATTCAGGCGAGAGATCAAACCTGCCAAGCGTCTAGACTAGCTCCCGATACCCCGACTCCCTGATCTTCATGCGGTAACAGTTCAAGCGACAAACGCTCGTCCTGTTGCCACCCGACTTACAAGCAATAACGGATTGCGCCCGGCAGCCGTCCACTTCCAGCCACGCAAGCACATTGAGCCGTTGGGAGGAGTTTGCCTAGGGTGCATATCTGTTGCAGAACCAATCAAACCTTATTAGCATTCTCGCCCTAGCCCGCCTATTCCAGGAAAGCGGCAAGCACTGTTAATTCGGAGGGGTGTGTTGAAAGTCACAAAAGAGGTGGTGGAGAGAATTGCCGAACTGGCGCAACTGCAAATTCCAAACCGTGAGTTAGATGCGGTAATGGAGAAGATGGGCAGAATTCTCGACCTGGTGGAAGAGATGCAGTCTGTGCAAACCACTGGCGTGGAACCCATGGCCAATCCCCTGGACGCAACGCAAACACTGCGTCCGGACACTATCACTGAAAAAAACCAGCGGCGTCTCTATCAGGAAATCGCACCCGATACGCGGGACGGTTACTACCTGGTACCAAGAGTGATTGAGTAATGTTACATAAACGTACAATCACCGAATTACGAACGGGTTTACAAAAAGGGGAATTTTCAGCGGAGGAACTGACCCTTTACTATCTCGAACGCATAGAGGGGAACGCCCGGGAATTGAACGCCTATATTACGGTTACTGCGGATATAGCGATGGAACAGGCACGACGATCTGACAGGGACCGCGGAAAGGGCGTCGCTGGACCACTCAGCGGAATTCCCATCGCGTACAAGGATATCTTCTGCACCGAAGGAGTCCGCACTTCAGCGGGATCATTGATGCTGGATAAATTTATTGCTCCCTACAGTGCAACCGTGGTTGAAAAGCTTTCCGGGGCTGGCGCCGTCATGCTGGGTAAGACCAATATGGATGAATTCGCGATGGGATCGTCCAACGAAAACAGCCATTACGGCCATGTGCTCAACCCCTGGGACAAGGAACGAGTCCCTGGCGGGTCTTCCGGCGGATCAGCTGCTGCCGTCGCTGCAGGTCTGTGCGCAGCTGCGACCGGCACAGATACCGGCGGTTCAATTCGGCAACCTGCTTCTTTTTGCGGTGTCACAGGCATCAAACCTACCTACGGTCGAATATCAAGATGGGGCATCATCGCCTATGCTTCCAGCCTTGATCAGGCAGGACCGATCACACGAACCGCTGAAGATGCCGCTTTGATGCTTCAGGTCATGGCGGGACATGATGCGAAAGATTCCACCAGCATCGCGACCGAAGTACCGGACTACACCAGAACTCTCGGGGATTCGATCAAGGGTCAGCGTATAGGCCTGTGTCGTGAATATTTCGAAGAAGGGCTGGACGGCGCTACTGAGAAAATAATAATGGAAGCTGTAGCTGTTCTTGAATCACTTGGCGCCATTATTTCTGAAGTCACTCTGCCAAACACACGACACGCAATTCCTGCGTATTACATAATTGCGCCAGCTGAGTGTTCAGCCAACCTCTCGCGCTACGATGGTGTGCGCTATGGGTATCGCTGTGAAAATCCCACTGATCTGCAAGATCTGTACAAACGCTCCAGAAGCGAAGCATTGGGTGAGGAGGTCAAGCAACGGATCCTGGTAGGCACATTTGTTCTCTCTGCGGGTTACTACGACGCCTACTACAGGAAAGCACAACAGGTGCGCCGTTTGATCAAGAACGATTTCGTCGAAGCCTTTAAGGAGGTCGATATATTACTGAGTCCAACCGCGCCCGCGCCTGCTTTCCGCATTGGTGAAAAGTCTGGCGACCAGATAGCCATGTATCTGCAGGATATCTATACCATCGCTTCCAACCTCGCAGGCTTACCGGCTATTTCTATTCCAGCCGGGATGAATGGACAACTGCCCACCGGTCTACAACTAATTGGTAACTACCTCGACGAAGCCAGACTGCTGAACGTCGCGCACCAGTTCCAGCTGCAGACCAACTGGCATCGACTGTCACCGCCTGAAGGGGGTCCCTGATGACTTCGTCCCCTAGACAAGAAGCAGGATGGGAAGTCGTTATTGGTCTGGAAATCCATGTCCAGCTGTCCACCAATACAAAAATATTTTCCGGTGCCAGTACGAAGTTCGGCGCACCGCCCAACTCCCAGGCGTGTGCCATCGACCTTGGCATGCCGGGCGTACTACCCGTGGTAAATGAGCAAGTCTATCCAAAGGCTATCGCTTTTGGTCTCGCCGTAGGCGCGAATATAGAAACCTGTTCGGTATTTGACCGCAAAAATTATTTCTATCCCGACCTTCCCAAGGGTTACCAGATCACTCAGATGAACTACCCGATTGTCCGCGGCGGCCAGGTTGACATCCTACTTGAATCCGGAGAAACAAAAACAATCTGCATTACTCGTGCTCACCTGGAGGAAGATGCAGGTAAATCCTTGCATGAAGATTTCCCCGGTATGACCGCAATAGACCTGAACCGGGCCGGAACGCCATTACTGGAAATCGTCTCAGAACCGGATATGAACTCTGCCGCCGAAGCCGTGGCCTACGCAAAGCATATCCATCAGCTTGTCACCTACCTTGACGTATCGGATGGAGACATGTCACAAGGCTCCCTTCGCTGTGACGCTAATGTTTCAATCAGGCGAACGGGTGACAGTGATCTTGGCACCAGAACAGAAACAAAGAATGTAAACTCTTTTCGCTACCTGGAGCGAGCGATCACTTATGAAATTGAACGCCAGATAGCGATCCTGGAAGGCGGCGGCCGTATTATCCAGGAAACACGGCTATATGATCCCGTCAGAGACGAAACCCGCCCCATGAGAAGCAAGGAAACCGCGACCGACTATCGTTATTTCCCGGAACCTGATCTTCTGCCGGTACTTATTGACCAGGCCTATATCCAGGCGGTGCGCGAAAGCATGCCAGAACTTCCCGTGGCGAAAAGAGTTCGATTCGAGAAGGAGTACGATCTGTCTGCTGCTGACGCAATTGTCCTGACTTCAAATGTACAACTGGCAAACTACTTTGAACGGGTCGCTGCAACAGGCGGGGACTCGCGGCTGGCAGCAAACTGGGTCCGAGTTGAGTTACTGGGCAAGCTTAATCGAGAGGGTATGGAATTGGATGATGCCCCGGTATCCGCTGAGCAGCTTGGATCGATAGTCACGCGAATCCGCGACAACACAATATCCGGGAAAATAGCAAAAACTGTATTTGACGGCCTGTGGTCAGGGCAGGCATCGAGCGCAGACGATTTTATAAAGTCCCATGGCCTGGAACAGGTCTCTGGTGCTGATGAACTGGAACCTATTGTGACCGCAATTATTGCAGCCAATCCGAGTCAGGCGAAACAGTATCGATCGGGAAAAACAAAGTTGCTTGGATTCTTCGTCGGCCAGGTCATGAAAGAAACCCAGGGCAAAGCCAACCCGCAACAGGTCAACGACCTGATCAAAAAGCTACTGGATAACTGACCTGATAAAACGCGAGTCCAGTGGCACATCCTTAACTGTTAAAAAAATAGCCGCTGTTCGCAGAAGGAGCCGGGGTTCCCCTTCCTCCGCTGCTTGCGGCCGACTAGGCGTCCCCCTCGTCCTACCTTCACTTGGTCAGGAGCCCCTTTGGGTCTCCTTCCACGCGCTCAGCGCTGCGCTTTTACGGCTACGGAGCAAAACCTGGGTAAGCCTTCTGCTAGGTTGCTGCAAATCGTGAGACGTAACGAAGGGGGAAAGATCACGGCAAGGTGTCCTCGGATTCAACGGCGGGATGTTCGACAATCGAGGCGACGGACACCTTGGTATTTTTCGATAAGCTAATTTGTAGTTAGCGAAAGTTGTTTGACTCTCATCCTGGAACGAGTCAGAACGCGGCGAGGAATTTTTCTATTCTTCTGGCGTTTGCACCGATGTCGCTCTGCCCAACCCGGGAGACTGAGCGAACATCTATTCTGGACCCGCTTTCCGTTGCCGTCACCCGCACCACCAGATCGTCTTTAAATCCAAACCAGAAGGATGTTGCCGTCGCTTCCACCAATCCGCCTTGCGGGTCTACCGAAACGATGTCCAGACCCTGGCTCTTCAACACAGATTCCGCACGGGAGACTGCTTCATCAACAGAAAATCCTGTTTCCAGAGGTTTAACCTCAGGATAGGCAGCCAATTGCATTGCCGCCAGTTCTTCAGCCGGTAACTGCTTCGAACCATAGGCAAGATCATTGGGGGCATGAGTCCGATGCTTCACTATTTCATGAAACTCAGGGGGAGTCACGGTATCGGTTGTAATGTCGTGAATCGGCGGAAACGACCCTGCTCCGGCGATCTGTGGACCCATGATAATCATGGGCAACAGGCTCAGGCCCATGCTCAATAACAGCATATTCCGATTTTTGACGAGATTCTTTTTGTACGCAAGAAATAGAAATACCAATGAGCCAATGAAGACAAACGCTGAACCCAGCGCGGCCACCAGGAGACTCGCCAGTGAAGGCATGAGCGGCACGAAACCATATTTGTAACCCAAAGGTCCTGTCAGCATAATGACTAACATAATGGCGGCACTCAGCAGAAGCATTCGTGTTGATGAATTAATTTTTTCCATGGTCTTGTTTCCCGAATTCTGGGTTGAAGGAGATTCTCCTTAAGTTAGTATTAAATCTAAACGAAACGAAGAAAATACCAATGGCATCTTCTCTAATTCCCATCAACCAGGCAACTATCGATGAGTTGCAGATGCTTAAAGGCATCGGACCCAAGCGAGCCGGACGAATCGTCAGGTATCGACTAGAAGTGTCCAGGATTGATGACGTTTATCACCTGGCAAACGCCGCTGGAATAGGTGTGAAGCAGGCAAACTCCCTGTCCGCATATGTCGAATGGCACGGAGGAAAGATCACGCCGGCTGCTCTGTTAACCCCTGCTTTGACATTGACAGGCAGTTACCTGCTGGTTTTTTATGGCTTCAGAGAGATCAGTTTTGATCTCAAATCGCCAGCCATCATGTTGTACAACGCGGCCTTGTTTCTGATCATGGCGGGTTGTGTTTCTGTGACTATTGAGCAACTCACTTCCCTCGTAAGACGGAGACGGACAGTTTCCAGATTTCTCGTCTTTTTTTCCGCCGCATCCTCCCTGCTTGGAATCGCCTTCATGATTTCCCTCGTCTCCTTGAACCTGATGCTGGACCTGTCCCCGACATTCTCTGAAAAAACGATAGCCACAACCAACTTCCTGATCTTTGCGTTTCTCATCGTTTTCCTGCTCTATGCACCGGCAATCCACTTGAAGCGGATTGGCCTCTACGACTCTTCTGCAGCAAAAACCCTGGATATTGCTGCAATTGTTTTTGATGTGGGGCAAGTGATATTTGCCATCCTCATACTCCTTATTCTCTCAAGATCAAACTCGGGATTATGGGTCGAAGAATTATTCGCCATCTGGGCGAGCGTTATGTTTGTCAGCAACGGTGTGGAGATGTTGCAGGGTCGATCCGCCTATGTTTCATCGTTATCAGATCACGAAAAAGCAGCACTACGCTTCATTCTTGCAGAAGATAGCGCTAATAAATCGTTCCACTTCCCGCATCGATTTATGAAAACAACAGGTGCCATTCTCGTATTTTCTGGTGTAACGATTCTGGCGTTTGCACTGTATGAACTGCTGATTCGAAACCCGGCCTTCTGGAACCTCTGGTAGATTCCCTAGCCCGGACTAGACCACCTTGATATGCCAAGGTTCATAACGAACCCCAAGCAAGTTATGCAGCGGATACCGCATGTCCACGTAACCCAGATCAACCAGCCGCTGAAACTCTTTCGTCCCGGCAAATTCCGGCGTAAAGTTCTTGCTTCCAAACCCAACTTTACCGACATCAAAATCCCCGATCCCGTGGTAGGAATGCCCGGGTGGCGCTAGACTCCGTGACGCTCGAGACAAATTACCCTTGGACTGTATGGTCTTTGCCAAAAACAAATGTGTCTGCTTCACCACGTTGCGAATGCCAGACGTCAGTACGATACTGGAACCAATATCCTTTCTTACTTTCTTGTATAAGGATTCGGATTCACCGCGAAACAAAAAGTGGCCGGTTCTTGGCATTTTCTTTCGATCCCTGACCGGCACCACTGCTGTCAGTTTATCAATTACCTTATCTCCAAAAAACCCATACTGTTTTGCGTTGGCACTGAATACCTGTTCCAGGAAGTCCGATTCAACTCCAGGAAAAGCGCCGACACTGCTGTATCGCCTGCTGTATTTCAGCATTTCATCAAAACTGAGAACGTTAAAATTTCCGTGTCCGACAAGATTCTGGACGCGGCCAAGGCGTTTGAACGCCGAAACCAGGATCTTGTAGCGACTCGCTTCCAGATACACATCCTCATAATGGGAATTCTCAAAATCCTCCATTTTTTGCAGGTAGGAATTTATATTCCCAGGGTCCACCAACAGAGGCATAGTCTGGCGACGGAAGGCATGCAAGAGAGCTTGTGAATCCGGCGCCGGTGTCGTCATATATTGAATCGACTGGGCCAATTCCACCGCATTGTTATCAATATCTTCATACACATGTGACGAAGGCATCAACGGGAACGCTGCAGGATCAGAGCGAAACACCAACTGGCCACTCATGGCGGCAACGGTCCCTGCGGAAAAGATTTTCAAAAAATCACGTCTTTCCACTTATTCAAATTCCACATTGCCGAGTTGTGTGATAGTAACCGCAAACATATATTTATTCCAGAAATGCACAATCGCCGCGCTCCGGGAACCCAGCACTTCTAACGACCACCGTCTACTACCACTGTCTGACCGGTCATGAAACTACCCGCCCTGGACGCTAAAAACACGGCTACGCCACCAATTTCCTCAGGTTCCCCTATACGTCGAAGGGAAGCATTTGCGGTACTCGCCTTAAGGGTTTCTGGGTTTTCCCACAGCGCCCGGGCAAAATCTGTCCGGATTAATCCCGGGGCAATAGCGTTGGCGCGGATATTGTGCGGTCCATACTCAACTGCAATGTTTCGCGCCAGCTGCATATCCGCCGCTTTGGAAATAGCATAGGTGCCTAAAACGGTGCTGCCATGTAATCCCCCAACGGAAGATACGATGAGTATAACCCCGTCATTGCGCTCTACCATCTCGGGCAACACCATCTGGCATAACCAGTGATTGGACTTAACGTTGCAATCCATGATTTTCTCAAATGCCGAGTCAGGTATGTCCGCCATCGAGCCGTAATACGGGTTCACAGCCGCATTACAAACAAGAATGTCAACGCTGCCAAGACGATTTCGCGTTTCGTCCACAAGACTTTGCAGCTGCTCTTTGTAACCAATATGACAAGGTATGGAAATGGCTTTACCTTTACCCTCGCCTACAGCCTCATTAATTTCGTTAGTTACAGCCTCACACGCATCTTCTTTTCTACTGGAAACAACAACGCTGGCTCCATGTAACGCCATCTGCAGCGCGATTGCCTTGCCAATACCCTTCGTCGATCCGGTAACTATCGTCACCTTCCCGGTCAGATCAAACATGTTTTCCATCAACTATTACCTCCTAAAGCAAGTCTCAAGACTACTGTAGCCAGTTACAAATTACCAACTCCGCCGCCTGTAGCATCTGTTAGACTGACAAACATCAAAAAGTGCTGACACAATGACTCCCGATCTTATTGCAGCTTACTTTGCAGATCATCAAAGCGCCCTGTGGCTCCTGACAATCGCAGTCGATCTCACGTTTGCTTTAATGCTGTATCGATTTTTTGGTCGATACGGACTCTACGCCAGCGTTATTCTCGGCATTCTTCTGGCAAATCTGCAAGGTCCGAAGCTGACAATGATCTGGCTGCCTGTCGTTGGAGAACTCCAGACCAGCATGGGTGTCATTCTTTACTCGGGTATTTACTTCGCTACAGATTTGCTAAGCGAGAAGTACGGTAAAAAAGCAGCAACCACAGCTGTGCAGCTGGGATTTCTCACCAGCATTATCATTGTCGTCATGATTTCGATCAGCCTGATGTTTCTGCCATCAACAGATCCCGAAACTGCCAAATTTTCACGCGACATCCACAATGCTTTCGAAACGATCTTTAATTTTACCCCTCGATTCGTTTTCGGCTCTCTTCTCGCCTACTACATCAGTCAAACATTCGACGTGTGGATGTTTCACTACATCAAGGAAAAAACAAAAGGGAGGTATCTGTGGATACGAAATAACGTTTCAACCATTTGTTCCCAGGCGATTGATACTACTGTCTACTCACTGGTGGTTTGGTGGGGAGTAGTCGACCTGCAAACGGCAATCATGCTGGGATTAGCCAAGTATCTGTTTAAAGTGATTATTGCTGCCATCGATACACCGTTTATCTACCTCGGCAGGACCTGGAAAACAAACAGTTAATTCCGTTTCCCGAGACAACATTCATCCTACCCAGGAGGTAGCCGATACCATCGATTCTTGTACAATAAACCGGGCAGCAATGCCATGGCGAGCGCATCCCTCGTGAGTCGTGCGTCCAGCCTGGCGGGCTCTAGGCGCTTATCTCTATAGACAAATTGCAAGGCCTCTTTTCCTGGTGTATGGATCACCACCTGTTCACCCAGCATATAGGCATGATTGTTTCCAAACTGCATCAGCGCTCTTCCCGGATAATCGTCCGGTCGCTGGAATATATCCTGGCCAATGTATGGCACGTTCGCGTTAATCCCCGACAAGTTCAGCAGCGTTGGCATCAGATCAATCTGGCTCGTTACCTTCGAATAGATCATCGGCTCAATACCCGCGCCGATGATGAGCCCTGGAATATGATAACTGGCCACTGGCACCAGAGATGAACCTCGCGGTCGTTCATCATGGTCCGCAACCACAAGAAAAATAGTATCACTCCAGTAATTCGACTGCTTGGCTTTGCGGAAGAAATAGCCGATGGCATAGTCGGCGTATTTCACCGCGTTGAACTTTGTGAACATTTCTTCATCGTAGAGCTGAATTCTCCCGTCAGGAAATTCATACGGACTATGAAAGGAGGATGAAAAAACCAGAGCGAAAAAAGGCTGCTGTTCTCCCTGAAATATTCCGTGAGCCTTGTCGAATACATCTTCATCGGAGACCCCCCATGAACCTTTGTACTTCCACTGCTCATAGTCCTTCTCATCGATCACTACATCAAAACCGTTGTTGAGGAGAAAGCCACGCATGTTGTCGAAGTGACTTTCTCCCCCGTAGATAAAATAACTTCGATAACCCTTCTTTTTCAAAGTCTGTGCAACCGTATAAAAGTCCTGTTGAGCAAGGCCCAATTTCAGCACGCTACGCGAGGCGGAAGGTGGAAATCCTGTCACCACCGCTTCGATACCACGGGCAGACCGTATCCCTGTGGCATATAAATTCGTAAACCAGATGCCCTCGTCTGCCAGGCTGTCGAGTTCTGGCGACAGAGGTAATCCACCCAATTTTCCGATGAAACGTGCGCCCATACTCTCTTCCAGCAGGATTACCATGTTCTTGAGTTTCTCTGGGCTCGCGCTCCCGATTTCATGCAGGGTCGGAAAATCAGGATGGTTGAATTTCGAAGTGTCGATGAAGGTTGAAGTTCTTGCCCGCTGCAGCACTTCGGCCTGAGACATCTGCGGATACAACCCAGCCGGATCTCCCTCGTTTTTCAATCCATAAATAGCATTGAGCAGGGTATAGGTGCTGCTTAACGCCAGCTCATTCAGCAGCTGGTCATTGGAGAAAGCAACACTACTGGCGTTGATGGGACGATGGCCAAGTGTGGACCTGCCAGCCAACACCAACAGGACAAGCACTACCGGAAACGCGATTAGGCGTGCCGGATAGGACCAACGACCCTGGAGCTGCTGTAATTTAGCCAGTCCGAGATAAACAACGACCAGGATAAAGAGGGTCCCCGCGATCACCAATACGGATTCAATCAGGAACCCATTGACCAGCATCAGCCCAATTTCCCTCGGATAACTCAGGTACTCAAAAAAAATACGGCCGGGCCTTGAGTCAAAAAAATCGGCATACACCGGGGTTGCGAATTCCATCAGCGCAAACAGCATTCCCCACACCGAGAGAAACAGACTGATGGCTGCTCGGTACACCCGGGAATCAATGATGGAGCCAGGTAGCAGCAGGGTCACTGTAACCGGCAATACCAGCACCATTGCCAGAAGTATCGTGTCCATCCTGAGTCCCAGGGCCAGGACAGTGAGAAGCGTCTGTGATTCGCCAACTCGGTCCCAGTTCAACCAGGCCAGTGCCAGCCTGGACGACGTCAGAAAGACCAGGGAAAAGAAGAGAAATCCAAGAAAAGGCAGCAGAGGCCCAAGTCTCCTGGCAATTTTCATCATCATCGTGCAAGCCTACAGCGGATGTATTCTAACGCCATTTAAGAACCCTTGGTCAATTGCTGGCTGCCTGGGTAAACATATCGGGCAGCCTTGAGTGCATGATCATAGAACGATCTGGTGGAGTTGATAAGAAGCATGTAATCAGCCAAAGTTAACCCTGTCGCCATGGGAGTGGATCATGAAAGTCAAAATCTTTCGCCAACGCATATCACAGGTTCATGAAAGTGAGGTTGAGATCAACGATTGGTTGCAGGAAGTAGACGGGAAAGTTGACGTTAAGTTCGTCAAGCAGGCTGCCTACCTAACTGACAATACCGAAAATGCCCAACCGGGATTTATCATCTCTGTCTGGTATGCCGATTCTGCCTGAGATCAGACCGTTAACACGGTCTCTCCCTGTTTGTAGACTTCAACCGGCGCAGCAAGCACCTCAAGATCCGATGTCGGATCTCCCTCATATAATACGAAATCCGCTGCATAGCCTTCGCTGATCTGACCCACGACTTCACCCAGGCCAATCGCCTCAGCACAATCACTGGTAGCAGCCCGGAGCGCTTCAGTTGCAGTCAATCCAGCAAAATTCGCGAAGACAGGAATCGCCAAGGGTAAATGGTGATGCAATACATTGGGAATTCCAGCATCGGTCGACGCAATTAACTTGACCCCGTCTTTCCGCATGCGGGCATAGTTCTCCTTGAGCAGATCTGCAAATTTGCCCTTGTCTGCAAAGCGTTTCCAACCCGAATTGATCGTTGGCGAAACCCAAATTCCCTGGCTGGCGATTTGGGCTGCAACAAGCGGGTCGAATGCCTGGCCCCATCCCTCAGCACCAACCCATGAACAATGTTCGATCGTCGTGACCCCGGCTGCCGCGGCGTTGCGAATGCCCGACGTGCCATGACAGTGCGCGGCAACCCGCAATCCGTGGCTCTTTGCAGTGTTTACAACAAGTGCCAGTGTCTCCTCATCAAACTGGGCGTCTGCAGGCCTGCTACCCGGGGTTATGTTTCCCCCGGTGGCCATGACCTTGATGAGATCGACCTTATGTTCAACTTGTCTGGTCAGGACTTCAAGCGCTTCTGTGCCATCAGCCGCTTCGCCGCCCCAGAAATGACAATGCCCCTTGACGGAAGTTATTGGTTGCCCGGAACAGATCAACCTGGGTCCGATCAATTCGCCACGATTGATACTGTCTCTAATTTCCAGTTCCAGCCACTGACCACCACCAAGATCGCGTGCACTGGTGATACCTGCTTCCAACATCGCTCTCGCACGATCGGTCATACCCGCAAGAAGTTCTTCGCGGGTAAATTTATCCTGCTGCAGCGGATCCTTTATATGGGGGTCAAGACACAGATGGATGTGTGCATCTATCAAACCCGGGATCATAAACAGACCGGCCATGTCCTTCACAGGAGGACCTTTCACCACAGAATCTGCGGCTCTCGTGCTTAAATCTTCTGACGAGCCGATAAATGTCAGACATCCATTTTCAAACGTGACAGCATCGACCCCATGGTCGATGGTTTCATCGACTCCATTCCATATTCGAAGGTTCTTCAAGGATACTTTTGACACCAAGGTCTGCTCCGGAATTTAGTTGACGCGTTTTTCGCTGTAAACAAAAAGTGTAGCAGCTGTGAAGTTGAATAAGCTGGCCCCACCTATCCCCACCACTAACGCAAGAAACCTGTACGAATCAAAGAAAGGCACATTACTTGTCAACGCGAAATATATACCCCAGTTTACAGAGAAGCCAATGAGGCAGGTGATCACAAATTCGAACCATTGTTTTGCCTTGGGTCTGCGCTGGCGTTCACTAAAGGTGGCGACACGGTTAAGCGCCCAATTCCAGCTTACTGCCGGCCAGAAAGATATTGCCCTGGCGATCTGATGTTCAAGGCCCAGGAACTGCAGCAGGTAATAAAAAACGACGTCCACTATAAATCCACTGGCCCCGACTGCGCCATAATGAACGAGTTCCGCCCAGCCCTTGAACCGATACAAGTATAGGCGGCGAAGATGCCTCAGGTATTTCCACTGCTGGGCAAAATTCATCTTGCTCATCCCGATAGTGCGATCCTTAAACTGAATCGCAACTTCATTCACACCTGAAAATTCTCCCCGGACCATCAGCTCAAGGCCGATTTTGTAGCCAATGGGGCGCATCTTGTCCAGGTCAACGCGGTTGCGGTCGAAAGCAAAGAAACCGGACATGGGGTCTGTACACTCGGTTAGAGGCCTGGCCAACATCGTCGCGATTGAGGAATTAACAAACCTCCACAGACTCCAGTCACGATCAAAGCCACCTCCGCTTGTGTACCGGCTGCCGACGGTAAATCTCGATCTGTCCTTGTCTAGAGTTCTTAACATTTCTGGAATTATTTCCGCCGGATGAGACGAATCCGCATCCATGACCACGATAGTTTCGAACTCGGCTTCCCTCACGCCATCGATGACCGATAAAGAAAGATCTCTCGGCCTGCCGTCAGGTTGAATTATTCTGACTGGGAAACTGTTTGCCAGACCTGCCACTATTTCTACGATATCATCGGGAGAATTATCGTCGACCACCAACATCTCGTACTCGAGCTGCGCCTTTTTCATTACCACATCAACCGCACTGACCAGATTTGCGACGTTTCCCGCTTCCCGGTAGGTTGGTACTACGATTGTTATCATCTGCAATCGGATTCCGGAAATCGCTGAGACAGGATCTGCATCTTGTCCAAATCCGTCCCCAGCCGATAAAGATTAGTCAGCGGGCAGATACTTGTATTGTTCGAAACCGGATACGCATCAATCGATTTTTCAAAATAAGCGATCGCTTTTATGTTATCCGCAGGTTCTATCGTCATAATCCGCCCGTAAAATTCATAGAACACCGCGAGAGATTCGCTGGTAATAGAGGCAGGAATTTGTTTCTCTGCGCGCCTGGCCATGTCAGCGAGAAAAAGTCTACCATCATTTCCCGAATCCAGGTGTAGCAGCGTTTTCAACGTCGCCAGCTTGCCCGGAAAGGTCGACTGCAATCTTATTAACCTTGCATCTTCTACCTCTGTCAGATCCTGGCGCGTCAACGCCAGTTGCACATACTGCCTGGTGAAACTGACCAGGCGATAGAAGGCAAAGTGAATTTCATGAGGGTCTGTAATCAAACCGGCAATATACAGATCCAGCAACTGGTCGAGGAACAAATCCATTCGCGGATTTCGTTCAACAGATCGTGGCTGTTCGGGTGTATATCGATAATAGGCTCCCTGGTGTGTGGCTGGCGCCAGCGGTACAGATGAGGCCAGCACCGGCCTGGTACTCCCTTCGAGAAATTCAATCCTTTTTGCCTGCTGGATTTCGTCCGTACTGAATGGAGACACGAGTCGATTGGAGAATACAAGATTGTCCCAGCTGCGAAGTTCAATATCGGGCCGTATTCCCATCACCAGATGCAGGAAACCAAAAACCCCGATTTCAAAATCACCGCTGGCAAAAAACACAGCATCCTTCGGCAACGATTCCAATACGCTGATCCCGTACTGCTCGACCCAGTCGTTGGTTCGCCTGTTGTTCTCATACAGGTTTGCTGAAAATATGCTTGAAACCACAACAGTTGTCACGACCCACGGTACTGCCCGGGAAAATCTTGGGCTGACCTTACACAACCAGTCCACGACAAATCGGACGCCGCTAGCCAGCCAGAATGACAGGGCTAGATAGCCGATGATCGGGTAAGGTTTGAATATTGCCTGCCAAAAAAACTCGTACCTGAAGTTCACTAAAAAATTGAGGAGAAAAGTGCTCCCCAGATACATCAGCACCAGGCCGAGTGCAGTCGATGGTGGCAGCGTCCGATAAGAAGCCACTAGGCCCAATACCATCAGGGGAATAGCAAGTAGCCCGAACTGAGTGGCGCTCTCAACTAGCAACCACGACATGAAACGAAGTCGATCCAAACTATCTGCGAGCTCGTGATGGTCAGAGTAGGCCGACCGGGCGACATAGCGGAACAGTTCCTCGAGGGAATGCACATCACCATAAACAGCGATCGTGGTATCCCTGGCCAGAAAAATCGTGATGTAGGGTGACAGGCCAAGCAACAAGCTAAAAACCGACAGCATCCAAAAACCAGGGGATTTAAAGAGCGACAGAATCAGCTTGCGTCTTGGAAAAACAGTTGCCAGCAACGCCGGTGTGGACAAAATCATCAATGGCCAATGGTTCGCCAGGCTGAGCGCGTAGACAAGTATGGCCAGGTACAGGTAGCGAACCCTGCCTGATTCGACAAAGGCCAGCAGGACTCGCCAGCACAGCAGAAACATCAACACGGCGAGGCTATATACCTCGATAATGATCGCCTGGGACCAGAAGGTCGCGGAAAAGCCATAGGCTAGAGCTGCAACACTCGACAACATCAGATCTCGGGTGATCGAGAAACAGCAGGAGAAGAAAACGGAACAGCCCAGCGCTGCAAATAACGCAGACAAGAAATTCCCGGCAAATACACCTGGCGCAAAAATTGATAATTGTACGAATGGCTGGCACAGGCTCGTAAACAGGGGATATCCCGGCGGATGACTGATGCCATCCAGATGACACACCATCTGGAACAATCCTGCATCTTCAAGACCGATCGTCCTTGGCATCGTCAACAGGTAGACAACCAGTGTTACTGCAAACACAAGGAGCAGGTGCGCTCCCCCTCGTACTTCAGGACGGTAATTCATACGGCTAAAGTGAACACAAAGATGCGCAATTATAACAGCCAGTAGCCCCTGGGATTGTGTGGGATCGCAGCTCGTGGCAAATATTTGCTAAACGCCTGTGCGATAATGCTCGTCCTTTGGAATCGGTCCAGTGACAAAACATGATTGAAGTGACAGAACTACTAGGTGACGGCATCGGACCGGAGCTTGAGACGGCAGTGGCCACTGTATCAGATGCCATTCCCGTAGACCTGCATTTCAACAAATTCGACTGGACACTGGAGCGACGCATCAAAGAAGGCATGGTGCCTATTCTTGAAGGTGAAGAGTCGTTAAGGAAAACCCACCTTGCGATCAAGTATCCTACGGTTACCAAAGTGGAGAGCCCTAATGCCATCCTCAGGCGACGCTGCGGATTCAGTGTCATCTACAGACCTGTCATGTCTATCCCCGGTATTTCAACTAATTTTACCGAAGACGTAAACGTGCATATCGTGCGTGTGGCTACTGGCGGTACTTATGATGACCCCGGGCAACTCATCGGTGATCAGGCAGCGGTCAGTCTCCGGATTGTAGAAAGAGGACCCTGTGAACATGCTGCGAGCTTTGCCTTTGAACTGGCCAAGGATCACGGCTGGGCGGTTACATCTGCCTCCAAACACACCATTCAGCGGGTCACTGACGGGTTCTTTGAGTCAGTCGTCAGCGGAGTCAGCAAACGTTACCCTTACGTGCAGCATAAGCGTGAGCTGTTCGATGCCCTGCTCGGTAAAATAGTTCTGACGCCACAGGAATTTCAGGTCGTGCTGGTGCTCAACGAATATGGAGATTTTCTGTCTGACCTGGCTTCCGGCATGGTTGGCAGCCTCGGCACAGGGGCCAGCGGCAACTTCGCATTCCACAAGGATCATTCCATATCCCTGGCGATGTTTGATCCGGCGGGAGGGACCGCGCCGGATATTGCCGGTAAGAACAAGTGCAATCCAACCGCGATCCTGCTGGCGCTGTCCATGCTGCTGGAACACATAGGACAAAAAAAGGTATCGGCAGGCCTCAAAGGTGCGATTTTCGGAGCGATAGCTGATGGCGCTAAAACAAGCGATCTTGGTGGTGATCTCTCAACGACTGACTTTACGGCCGAGGTCGTACACAGAATCAAATCCGGCTAACCTGGTCCTGTGAGGACTTCCCGATTACTGCCGTTCCACCTCAACCACATAATATTTCAGATCTACAGCGAGCATGCTCTACCTGAGCTATGGTGGTGGGCCTGGAAGGACTTGAACCTTCGACCAATGGATTATGAGTGCTCAAGCCTACTGTTCGATGCGATTCTAAATAGCTCTAAGTTCCTCTGTTTTCAAGGGATCAAGATGCTTTTTGGAAAAGTCCTCTGGCCTGGCGGTCTGCCTTTATCCCAATTTATCTGTGCACGATTACACAGGAATTTCACACTTTTTAATCTGGAAGACAGTTGCTGTGAAAAACTATTCAACTTCAAGTAACTCTACATAAAAGATCAACGTTGAATTTGAGGGTATACCTTTAGTTCCTTCGGAACCGTATGCCAGGTGGGGTGGTACAAAGAACCGACTTTTACCACCTACCTTCATTAGCTGCAAACCCTCTGTCCAGCCTGAAATAACCTGATTCAATCCGAATTCAGCAGGCCTACCGAGTCGAATGGAACTGTCAAACACATGGTCATTCATTAGCCTTCCTTCATAATGAACAACCACCTTGCTACTAGCGTTAGGACTCTTCCCAGTGCCAGCTAGGAGTACAACATACTGCAGGCCAGATGCAGCAGTGATGACCCCATGGTACCTAAAGGTGGATTTTGAGCACTCTCCTCCACGGTCCAGTCTTTCCTGTTCTGCCAATTCATCAGCAATTTTTTCTGCCGTCTATGCATTGAATTCGGGTCGCTTTGAACAACTGTAAGAGTCCATCGCTTCGTATGTGTCACCATGGACCTTTTTGCTATCTTGAAATCGTAGTATTGGCCGCCTCCGTCCGGACCAATCACAAACGCATACCGGTATCCACTATCACCTGTATATCCAAAATCCCAGCGCCGATTGAACCCTTGTACAGAATACTTGACGCTATGAGTTATACCAGCGACCTGAATTTCACCGGTGTTTTCTTTTGGTTGTGATGACAGCAAAACCAAAACCGTAGTATCAAACGGTTTCGAGCAATGCCAAGTTTCAGATTTTGCCAAATTAGAAACTAGTAGAACGAAAAGAGCTACCCACCGCACCAGCAATACCCTCAGACGGAGCTTCTATAGTAAGATAACCTTAATGTATTGAGTTTTCCAGCCGAATGCATATCGAGAATCGAAGCCGTACTCTCACGATGACCACACCACTTTTTGTCTCTAGGACGGCAGGTTTCGCGAAGTCTATTCTCCCCGTTTAACGCTGAACAAATATCAGCTATTTCCTAACCTGCTGTAAGATATTTGCCATACATCCTGACAGGGAATTGCTATGGAAATCTTCAGCAAGGAGATTGCATCCACGCTTCAATACTTCACGTT
>JACZXW010000027.1 GCA_022571415.1 Pseudomonadota bacterium | reverse complement strand
CAGTCCTATTCCGTACCGATCATGAATAAGAACTATGCGGCTCTGGACATCGCTTTGTGATTCTTAAAAACGCACCAACTCGCACAGGTAAACGACGTGACGCCAAGGAACCAGTCCTGGACAATCCGGAAGCCTTACTCAGCTGACGAGCTCAAATCCCGTCTAGGGAAAGTCTGATTAAGGTCGGTATGCCGCACCACTATTTCCGCCATAACTGCGTCAGAGTCGTACTCAAAAATTTGTTAACTTACAGCATGTTAACAAATTTTCTGCGTGCGCCTCTTCCTTGTCTCGGCGACCCCGTCCTGACGAAAATATCCTCTTAATCAGACGTTCCCTAGACCTCCCGATTCGAATGTTTGCCATCTAGGCCAAGGAGTCGATCCACGGAGAAATAGCCGGGACCCCGTGCAACAATCGCGAATAGCACGATTGCCCACCAGGCCGCAGGATTCCACCAGTGGTCCCATGTGGGAAACACGGCTAATTGGATAAAGAGCGTCATACCCAAAAGCCCCAACGCACCCACACGGGTAAACAAACCCAAGATTAACAATACAGGCAATACCACTTCCAGGATACCGGCAATCAAAGCAAACGATTCTATCAGGGTGATCATTGATGATCCTTCGACATAGTCTAACGTTTCGGAATCACACAACAACAGTGCACCTGGCCTCACCGGATCAGGACAAAAAAACTCGTAGAGAAACAGATCATACTTTTGTTCATCAAAATCAAACCACCCACTCCACTTTAAAAGGCCGGATGTAATAAAAATCTTGGCGACGAGCAGGCGCATCAACAACAAAGACAACGATTCGAAAGCTGAGTCTGCCGATGTGCTGGCAGATAGATACAACGACTTTAATTGAGTGAGAAATATCATCCTTGCTCCTTTTGCAAGATTCCTTGTTGTAGGAAGGCCGCAAAGTAGTGAGTAAGGTCGAATTCCGGATCTGCTTCTAAAGCCTCCTGAGCTGAAGTGCCAAGAGTTTCTCTGCGGCACACGGCCGCCAAAAAATTCTGTTCACCGGTGGTCAGTTGACGCAGGTTAATGGCGCCTTCTTTTCGCCACACTAATATAGTTTGATTATCAGGTGCGACATTGACGTTGCTGTTAAGCTGCCCCTGGTGTTTCAAGGTTGTCCACAGATCAGCCACGTCAAATTGAGTCTTTACAATCTGTGCCCAGGGTGCCAATGACAGTGGTAACTCGGTTAGACTTACCGCATCACCTTCTAGTTTATTGATGTCATCGCCGCTCAATGAAGGACCGTCTGTAGCAAAATAACACTCGACCCAGGCGCGATCCAAATACGCGATATCTGCAAGATAAGGTAAGTGATGCTGGTTGATGCAATCTTCTATCTCTTGCGGAAATTCCAGACCATAGCCTGTGAGTGAGCCCTGGCGAGGTGGGTACTTTTGCACGAAAAGACGGGCTAAGTTAAAAAAATAATCTTCTCCCACCAATGACATGACCACAGGGTAGTTTGATTTCAATACCTTGACACACGTTTTTATAAAGCCATTTCGGTAGACAGCAGATATTTCTAGATCGGTATTGGCTTCACAGTAATCAGCCAGGGCAGCCTTGTCGCCGCCATCTAAGATGCTGACCAGAGCTGTCATATAGCCGTCAAGCGTGGACATATCGCATGTTACTTTCATCGATTTCAATCATGGCATCAGCCCTGTCTCTCTCAGCAAGGAGCACTTTAAAGTCGGGCAAGTTCGCATCCCTCTCAACGAGTACCGGTTTTGATCCGTAGTGTTGCAAGGCAATTGACAAGAGCTGCCAAACCGGCTCAGCCACAGCGCTGCCGTGACTGTCGATCAGTAAACGTTTACCCAACCTGGGATCCGGATCAAATCCCGCAATGTGTATTTCACCCACTAGCTCAGCGGGTACGGATTTGATGTAGGAACTTGCGTCTATGCCACAATTATTGGCACTAACGAAGATATTGCTTACATCAATCAACAAACCACAACCCGTTTTCTTAGCCACTTGTACGAGGAAATCCGGTTCATCCATTTCGCTTATCAGTGGTAAATAGTTTGCAGGGTTTTCGAGCAGAATCTGCCTGCCAATAGCGTTTTGCATATGGTCAATGCCATTCACCAGACTTGTCAGCGCTTCGGCAGTGCGTGGTAAGGGGAGAAGCTCCGTATAATAGCGTCCTTCGAATCTCGACCATACGGCATGCTCGGATATGGATACCGGGTCAACACGCGCGATGAGTGATTTGAGCTGTGCCAGATATTCGTCCGGTACCAGATCTGGACCACCAAGAGAGGCACTGACGCCGTGTAAGCTGATGGCGTATTGCTCAGCAATGTCCATTAGACCCCGAAGTCGAGGTCCACCACAGGTCATGTAATTTTCCGGGTGGACCTCAAACCACAATCCGCTACCGATAGTTTTTGAGCTGTCGGTGTTTAAGACATCAGCAAAATATTCCGGCTTTAAACTGACACCTGCGCGGTTCGGAAGCTGACTAGGCACGTCGGTTTGAGCTAGCCCTGACCCAGTACTGACAAGGAAGCAGTACCATTTGGAGTTGTAATAAATTCACAGCTGCCCTTCGGTGCATAAGTCCATGCGTTACCCTGGAAATCTACAGTCGAGGTGCCTTCACAACTGGTCCCGGCTCCTGCCTTACAATCGTTCTCACCGGCAAGGGCTATTCCATAGCACTTATCTTTGCGACCACGAAGACGATCGCCTTCTTTCCAACTGGCAAAATATTCCTGGATCTTTATGGGCGCATCGGCGGATATGCTCAACTGATCATTGGGTTTTGCCTGAGCGCTACTCATGGTCGCCAGTACTGCGCCGGTAACTAATGCATGGACTAAATTTTTTTGGAATTTCATAAGAGTTTCTCTTCGTTAGATTGAAAATTGACCACCAGAATAAATGTGTGGCGTATTCTATGACCTGTACTGACACGGGCAACTACAGCCGTCCGAGGTCTGCATTGCGTGATCCTTGTTTCAGCAAAGCCTGCTACCATAGAGACCGGCGGAGGGATAAATCTCTTCCAGCTGGCTTGGAACAACCAGTATCTTGACACGAGGGTTCCTTGCTCTATTGGTTTCAAGACTAAAGACTCTTGCCAATTGCTTTTGTTACAGTGAACTTCCGAAGAAAAGGGTGCAGAAGGGTTTCTCCTTCCGAAGATATCGCGTGGGGTCAGCTTCGGACGCTTCCTTGCACCCCTTTTTTCTCAACATACAGGATAGAGCCGAGCAGTTCTGATGTGGTGTCATCAAGCATGAACTAACGGCATCGTACTCGCCGGCCGGGGCCTTGACTTTCAATTCTGGTGCAGCAGATGCCCTGCCATGAGACTCGGGTTCGATTCAGCGCCATTGATTTGCCGCACAATCCGACCCTGGTCATCCAATATCGTGATGAGGTTCGAATGGGCAATTTCGTTGTTCGCCACCGCTTTGTACTTTATATCCAGCACCATGGCCAGCATCCTGACGTCATCTTCATGACCGGAAAGCAGGGTCCAGCCCTTGAGACCTCGTTTGTTCGCATAGGTCTTTAACACCTCGGGCGTGTCACTTTGCGGCATCAGTGAAACTAACACAAATCTTACGTTGTCCCGGTCAGTCTCCGGCAGATTATTTTCAATCGCCTGCATGTTCGACACAATCGTTGGACAGGTATGCTGGCAGCTGGTGTAGGTCATGCTGAGCACAAGCTTTTTGCCCGCCAGATCACTCAGGTAGATTTTTTCTGCGTCCTGCGTTCGCCATTCGCTTTGCAGCAGATAAATAGAATCCCCGGGGAAATCTGCATGCAATAGCTGTGCGATGATGAGCAAGAGGACTGCCACTGAATATCTAATCACCCACACCCTCCTTTGCATCATCGGCACTCCCGGCACAACGGAACCCGAGGTTAGATATCGCGAAACGAGCCTTCAGGCTCGAGCGAAACCCGTAGCGCATGAAAGCCGCATAATCGCTCGGATCGGCTGCATCTGTCGCGGCGGCAGCGCAATATAATCTTGTATCAATGCTTGCATCTGCTCTCGATTCACCGGAGATGAGGTTGGAATTAAAATCTTCCGTCCATTCCCAGATGAGCCCGTGCAGATCCTTTACCCCCCAGTAATTATTGGGCGTCTGGCCGATGTTTGCATTCAAGTTCGGCCTGGCATACCAGTTCAGTATGCGCTGATTATAGCCCAACTCCTCGCTGCCATCGGGACGAGATTCACTCGCTCTCGCGACAAACTCCCATTCGGCGACGGTAGGCAGACGCTTTCCCTGGACCTCACAATACGCTTGAGCCGCGAACCAGGACACATTGGTGACCGCTTCCTGGTTCTGTGATGGCTCGGGTTGCCAGACATTGTCATGCTGTGACCAGTGCCCGAGGTATGTGTCTTCCGTAAAAAGTGTGGGGATACTGTTTTTTTCCCAGACAGGTGTATGTCCGATGAATTCAAAAAACTGAATGTTAGATACAGGTGTGATATCCAGGATGAACGAGGATACAGAGATCTGTTCACTGTTTTTGCTGAAGTACAAGGGTCGATATTCACCACCGGTGATAACAGCCATCTCAACATCGAGCGTCCCGGCAACGAGAACCGCCAACAAACCCAGGGTAACTATATTCATTGGCGGTTCATCCGTTAATGGCCCGAATCCGCCTGTACAGATTTGCCTTCCAGTCGCCTTTGCACAACCTGCTCTGGCGCTATCTGCCCACCATTGTTGTCCCAGTTGTTCAGGAGAAACGTCAGCACATCGGCGATGTCATGGTCGGAAAGTCCGATGGCAGGCATACTGCCATCGTATTGCTCACCGTTCACCACAACTTTGCCACTCATACCATGCAACAACACATCAATGGCACGCTGATGGTCCAGGTTCAGGTAATCCGATTTAGCAAGCGGCGGGAAAGCCCTGGGGATGCCGGTTCCTCCAGCCTGGTGGCAAGCCTGACAGTTTGTTTCGTAGACTCGTTGACCAAAGCGAATCTGCTCAGTTAGCGAACTGGCGATGACAAGTTTCTGTGTCTCCCCGGGAATTGACTGAATGGCAGAACCCTCAGGCAGGTAGACCTGGTCGAATTGCTTTCCGGAATAGATGGCTGGATTCTCGGCTCCCTCGACATTGATCATACCGAGCGCGCCTTTATTAAAGGCACGAAAAATTGAATGATCAACGACGATCAGTGTGCCAGGAACATCCACCTTAAACTCAACAATGGTTGAACCACCAGCAGGTACCAGGGTTGTTTGTACGTTCTCGTTAACGAGCGTACCGCCCTCGACATTAACCCTGTCAAAAATTTCCCCGATCACGTGGAAAGAGGAGACAAGATTTGGGCCACCATTTCCAACGTAGAGACGGATGGTTTCACCAACGTTCGCAACGAGCGCATTTTCACCGGCAATCGCCCCAACCGACCCATTGAAAACGACATAATCGGCGAGTTCATTGATCGCTTTTTCCATATCGAATGGTTGTAAACCCGCCTCACCGTATTTACCCTTGGTGTAAAATTCGCCCTGCATGACGTAATACTCTCGATCGACCGGTTTTAACCCTTCTTTTGGTTCAACCAGAATCAGGCCATACATGCCATTTGCAATATGCATCCCGACGGGTGCGGTTGCGCAGTGATACACATACAAGCCTGGATTTAAGACTTTAAAGCTGAAGACGGAAGTGTGACCAGGGGCCGTAAACGATGCGGCGGCACCACCACCAGGTCCTGTCACCGCGTGAAGATCGATGTTGTGCGGCATCTTTGAACCGGGATGGTTGGAAAGATGGAATTCCACCTCATCGCCTTCACGAACACGGATAAAGGTGCCTGGTACAGAACCATCAAAAGTCCAGAACATGTAATCCACGCCGTCGGCTATTGGCATGACTTTCTCAACGGTTTCCATGCGGACAATGACCCGCGCAGGATAATCGCGCGTAATTGCCGGTGGTACCATGGGCGGCACACTGACAAGCGCATCTTCAACCGGTAGGTTCCCGGCGTATAGGTTGCAGGTTGTTAACAAAAACAACGCCACCATAATTATCTGCCTTCTCATGTCGCTATGTCTCCTTTCATAAAATTAAACGGTATGCGCACCTCTTCCTGACGCGGTCAATATGAACCAATGATCTACCTAACGAGGTGCCGCGTCATTGATTTGTGTCAACGATCCGGCAACCAGGATCACCCAGGCTCCTTTGCGTGAGGTACTTCCTCTGCACTTGGCTGTGATCTCAATCGACTCAAGGTCACCGCGGTCATGCCGAGATAACTGGCGATATAATGATGCGGGATCTGATCTTCGAGTCCCGGGTATGACTGTCTGAACTGCTGCAGTCGTTCGATGCCCGGAAGCGCTGCAAGTGTCCATTCCCGATCAGCACGTCTAATCAATTCATCGCGAAGCACGGTATCTCCCCAGCGTTGCACCCCCATATTCTCCACCATGCATTTGATCAGCTCATCGCTGGGAAAGCGAGCCACACGAACCGGGGTAAGGCTCGCACAATCCACCCTCGATATGGACCGCAATTCACGACCGATTGAAGGGGTATAGGTACACGGGCCCACATGAAAATTAAGCGTGACCTCGCGCCCATCTGTGTCGCTCACGAAGGTTCGAACGATGCCCTCCAGAATGAACATTTCCCCTGGATTCGCTTCACCTCTTTCAATGATCAGCTGATTCACAGGATGCCTGGAGAAGCGCAGGGTCCGCAGGACCGGTTTAAATTCGTCCGCCCCAAATCGGGGCGACTAGGTTGGCGATAGCCATTATTTCCTTTGTCGAGGTATCGTCTGGGTTTTTATTCATCATTAACAAATGATAATGCGTATCGTATCGATTGACCACATGATGGGCTGGCTTTGATCCGGAGAACAAACCATGTCCAGGATAATTCTGCTTGCCGTCATCAGTCTGGCCGGCTGCACCAGTTTACCCGCCACTGTTGAAAACGATGCAGAACTGCCTTCAATTCACCTGAACGACTATGCCTTTCATGCGGAGACTTTTGGCAACCCTGAGAATCCGGTTGTGATTGTACTGCATGGCGGCCCTGGTGCCGACTACCGGTATATGTATCCTCTCAAGGACCTCGCCAATGATCACCTGGTTGTCTTTTATGACCAGAGAGGCACGGGTCTGTCACCCCGGGTGGAGGAAGACGCTATTACCATTGAGAGATTCATCGCCGATCTGGATGCCTTTGTCGTCAGATTTGGTCATGGTCAACCGGTAAGTCTGATCGGACACTCCTGGGGAGCCATGCTGGCTTCAGCCTATATTGGCAAGTATCCGGACAAGATAGATAAGGTTGTTCTGGCGGAACCTGCTTTTTTAAACCCGGAAACCTACGAAGATATTTTTTCTCAAAGTGGATGGCCTGGATTCCGGGTTGTGCTGGGTTTCGCCACTGCCTGGGTGAAAAAATGGGGCGTCAACACTCAGAATGATCCCCAGGCCCGGGATGATTTCTTTCTGATGCAAGTGCTTCCCCTGCTTCAGGGAAAAAACGAATTATGTGAGGGGACACTCCCGCTGCTGGAAGCATGGCGATTTGGATATTCGAACTTCTCTGCGACCCTAGGCAGGATGCTGCGTGACCCGGACTGGGGCGCTGCGCTTGATTTCTCCGAGGGCACGGAGGCATTTAACGGAAAAGCCCTGTTCCTTGTCGGCGAGTGCAATCAACTGGTAGGTGAGACCCATCAAAGAAAACATCTGAAGCTATTCGCGAGGTCAAAGCTCGAATCCATTCCCGGCGCCGGACACTTTATGTTCAACGACCAGCCGGAGCTAAGTATTGCCAGCGTAAGAGGATTCCTATCGCAATAGTGCCGAGGCACCAGAAAGCCTGCAGGCCTCGAAAGGTAACACCCGTTCCTTGTTTTGCTGCTGGTCATTCATGGACAGTTCAATGAGATAATCTCAGATTACGAAAGCGGATCCTGCCGGTCCCTGCATGTTGCAGGGCAATGTAGCCCGCTTCTGCCCGCGTATTGTCCAGTTCAGCAGTGACAATACCGTTCAGTTCTACAACCAGTGTAGAACCCATGCTCGTAATCTCATAAGTATTCCATTTGCCAACCGTCTCGACATAGGCAAGGGGCGGCATCACTTCAAGAACAATGGAGCCTGTCCTCGCCGACGGCCTCGGATGCTCGTCCCAGATATTAATCTCATAACAAACCTCAGGGCTGAACAATACCTGCGTCGGGCAGCCAATAAAGACGCCCGAATTTGTCGTCGCTTCTATCCAGAACTCCAAGGTGAGTCGATAGTCCGCAAAGGTTTTTTCCGTTACCAGGTAGCCGTCCTTGTCACCAGCCGCTTCAATTGCTCCATTTATCACCCGCCATTCAGCCGCGCCCACCAGGCGCCATCCGGCAAGCGTGTCCCCATCAAAAAGTGAGATCTGATCGCCTCTGGCCTGGCGCGTCACTGCGCACGCCGAAAGACACAGAACGAAATACAGGCCAAAGCATTGCATACGCTTATTCAAATCGTATCTCCCGCAAATAGTAGATGCGCGCTGTTCAGCCGAGTGTACCGCACGCGGCCTTGTGTGCCCTGGCGAGCCGTACGCAAACCATCGCTGAAACACCGTTACAACTTGGTTAGAATAACCCAGGTTAATTTTTATCCCCTACTCAAGACTTCACAGGCAAGGAATACACCATGGCAGATGCATATATTATTGATGCGATTCGTACCCCACGGGGCATCGGCAAGGCCGGTAAGGGAGCACTATCAGAGATTCATCCTGGGCGATTGTTGGCCCAAGTGTTCGAGGCCGTTGCAGAGCGCAATCACCTCAATACCGACGAGATAGATGATGTCGTGGTAGGTTGCAGTTCCCAGGTCGGTAAACAGGGCTCATGTATAGGCCGGATGGCAGCGCTGGATGCCGGCTGGAGCACAAAAGCCAGCGCCGTGACACTGGATCGTTTTTGCGGCTCCGGTATCACGTCGGTCAACCTGGCGGCGGCGAACATCATGAGCGGCATGGACGATCTTTGCGTCGCGGGCGGAGTGGAGATGATGTCTTACACCGGCACGTTGACAAACGAAACCAACAACCTGACTGTCGACGGCGGTAACCTGCACCTGAGAGATATACATCCGCAACCCCATCAGGGTATCTGTGCAGACATGATCGCAACACTGGAAGGGTTCAGCCGACAGGACCTTGACGCACTTGCGGTGGAGAGCCAGAAGCGGGCTAAGCATGCCATTGACAAGGGTCACTTTGACAAGAGTCTGATCACCGTCTATCACGAAGATGGCTCGGTGGCCCTGGATCGGGAAGAATTTCCACGACCCGGGACAACCATGGAAACCCTCGCAGAGCTGAAAACCGTGTTCGCACAGTACATGGCAGTGCCGATTGACGATACGGGCGAAACCTTTGAGCAACTGATCAGGCGAAAATACCCTGAGCTGAAGATCAATCATGTGCATCACGCGGGAAACAGTTCTGGTGTCGTCGATGGCGCCGCGGCGCTGATCCTGTGTAACAAGGAATACGCAGACAAGGTCGGCTGGAAACCCCGGGCAAGAATTCGCGCCATGGCAACTGTCGGCGGTGATCCCACCTTGATGTTGAACGAACCCGTACCTGCCGCTCGAAAAGTACTGGCGCGCGCTGGCATGACCACGGCTGACATTGACCTGTTTGAAGTCAACGAAGCATTCTCGGTCGTTGCCGCGAAATTCATCCGCGACCTCGAACTCGATTCTGGAAAAGTGAACGTTAACGGCGGCGCCATGGCACTGGGGCATCCCATCGCCGCAACGGGTTCAATTTTGATCGGTACCCTATTGGAGGAACTTGAGCGACGTGATCTGACAACGGGCCTGGTCACCATGTGTACCGGTGGCGGCATGGCGCCGGCGATCATTATTGAACGCGTCTGACCCATAATTTCCGGGCATGACAGAGTATGCACCGAATCACTGAATTGGGTTATTCTTTGTTCATCGCTTAACTATCTTATAAAAGAGGGGACCTATGCCTGTTTCTGCACCGGATGTAATCGCTCGTGAATCATGGTTCGATGTTGATACAGGGCAACTCGATCGAAGGATTTTTTCCGATCAGCAGATCTATCAGGAGGAATTAAAAAAAATCTTTGCCCGCGCCTGGAATTTCATGTGCCACGAGTCACAGATTCCGGATCCCGGCAGTTTCTTTTTGAATCGTATCGGTGAGGATCACGTCATTGTGGTCCGGGATAGAAAGAACCAGGTTCAGGTGCTACTCAACTCCTGCGCCCATCGGGGCAACACCGTTTGCAGAGCCGAACAAGGCAAAACCCGGTCATTCTTCTGCTCCTACCATGGCTGGAATTATGACCTTGATGGCAAGCTGCTTGCCATTCCGGGTGAGAAAGATTTCTACAGAAACGATGTTGACAAGGAAGCACTGGGGCTGACCAAAGCCGCACAGGTGTCGAGTTACAAGGGATTCGTATTTGCCACGCTGGATGCGGCTGCCCCGCCCCTCGAAGAATATCTGGGCTGGGTCGGTCGCCTCGGAATAGATTCGATCGCTGCACGTGGCGAAATCGAGGTCGTGGACGGTATCCAGAAAAACCGGGTCCGGTGTAACTGGAAATTGGCGGTCGATAACCTCTTTGACTGGTACCACCCGAAAGTGACCCACGGTTCTGCCATACGCACAGGCGTCATGTCAGAGGCGGATATGTACCCGATGAACCAGATGGTGATGCTGGGTGAATACGGCCATGCCATCGGGGGTCCTGGCGTGAGCGAGGAAAAGCAAGCGCAACTTGAAGAGAAATTTCATGGTAAAAACCAGAGCGATTCCGCCGACAGGCGTGACTACCACAATGCCTGGAAAACCAGCCATAAAGCGAGGGAGATACTCGGACCTGTCGGGGTCCGGTCCCGTGGCCACCCCAATATATTCCCGAACCTCTGGATTACCCTGGGCGGTACCCAGGCGTGCCTGCGAATTCCATGCGGTCCACTGGAAACTGAACTCTGGTGGTTCACCTTTGCGGAAAAGTCCATGTCGCCAGCCGCGAGGAGAGATCTTATCCAGGCCGCAACCCACTTTTTTGGGCCGGCAGGCCTGCTGGAACAGGATGACGGGGAAAACTGGAGTCATAGTACCCGTGCCTCCATCGGCACGGTCACGGGTAACCGACCGGTGCAGTTAACGATGGGTCAAGGGCACGACGAGGTGAAGCTTGACCCCTCGGGCCAAAGCAGTATTGAAACGGTAGTCAATGAGCACGCACAACGCTGGACCTATCGTTCCTGGCAGGAATGGATGAAAGCGGATAGCTGGGAAGCGTTGATCGAGAATCATTCGCCAGCACCCTCGGGGGTAATTTGATGGCAGTCCTGGACGAGATGTGCATACAGGAAAAAATGCTGTTGCAGCACGAGGTGGAACAGTTTCTCTATCATGAAGCCCGATTGCTGGATGAACGCAAATTTGATGACTGGCTGGCGCTGCTAACCGACGATATTCATTACTGGATGCCGATCCGGCGCACGACCACCGCGCGTGAAATTGACGACGAATTTACCAAGCCTGGCGCCATGGCTTTCTTCGATGATGACAAGAAATACCTCGAAATACGGGTAAAAAAAATGGCAGCTGGTAACGCCTGGTCGGAGGATCCGCCTTCCAGGACCCGTCACTTTGTCACTAACATTCGCATTGTTGATATTCAGGGTGATGACATTACTATCGAGGCTAACTTTCATTTATATCGAACCCGTCTCGATAGCGACGAGGATAGCTGGATCGGTCATCGTAAAGATGTACTGCGCCGGATCGACGGCAATTTCATGCTTGCTTGCCGTCATATCTTCCTGGAGCAAACCCTGATTATGTCTCAGAACATGAGCAACCTGTTTTAACCAGCGAAACTTATGAAATTAGTTACCTTTACAACTGCAGACAACACAAAATCAAGAATTGGTATCGTCCGTGATGACGGCATCGTCGACCTCAGCCAATTGGCCGGGCTCCCTGTCTCCATGAAAGCGCTACTGGGAGAAGGTGAAGGTTCGATAACAAAAGTCCGGGACTTCGCGGCAACAGCATCTGAGGCAATTGACTTATCGTTAGTCACGCTGGACGCTCCAATACCTGATCCGGGCAAGATATTGGCCATCGGGCTGAATTATGGGGACCACATTGAAGAGAGTGGCAGAGACAAACCGAGGCATCAGCTATGGTTCAACAAACAGCATAACTGCATCAACGCACCGCTCGGCGATATCAACCTGCCATCAGTATCGACGCGCCTGGACTATGAAGCCGAGCTCTGCCTGATCATCGGCAGGCGGTGCAAACATGTACCGCGGGAACGCGCCCATGAGGTTATCGCTGGTTTCTGCTGTGGTAATGACGTCAGCGTACGCGACTGGCAGAGGCGTTCCCAGACCATGCAGATTGGCAAGTCGTTTGACACTCACGGCCCCATTGGCCCTTACCTGGTCACACCCGATGAGGTTGGCGACCCGCACGATCTTGAAATACACGCCTATGTGAACGGCGAAGAACGCCAGCACTCCAACACCAGGCACCTGATTTTTGATTGCTATGACGCCATTGCCCACCTCACCCAGGCGTTTACGCTCGATGTGGGCGATGTTTTGTTTATGGGCACCCCGGCTGGCGTCGGTGTTGCGATGAAACCACCACAATTTCTAAAAGAAGGCGATATCGTCCGCATCGATATCGAAAAGCTCGGTTTTATCGAAAATCGAGTAGTCCGTGAACAGGCTGAATGCATCATTGAATAAAGACGGCCTATCAACGTGTGTCTGACGCAGTTTGACACCACAATTTAATACAATTACTTTGGAAATATGAAAGCAGATAAAGCTGTGACAGCGCTAGCGGCCCTTGCCCAGGAGACACGCCTTAAGATCTTTAGGGAACTTGTAAAAGCCCATGAACTGGAAAGCAACCAGGGCGGTCTGCCAGTCGGCGTGCTGGTGAAGAAACTCAAAGTACCACCACCAACTCTTTCTTTTCATCTGAAGGAACTGGCCAACGCGGGGCTCATCACATCCAGGAGAGAAGGCAGATCCATCTTTTACAGGGCGAACCTCTCCACTATGCAGTCTTTGGTCGACCACCTCCTGGAAGACTGTTGCAGTGGTGCATGCGGGATCACCATCAAACGGGTAAATTAGTACAACAGACACCCGTTCCCTCGGACCGAGGATACCCATGACCGCCAGGATCTTCCGTATCTTGCAATAGTCGATACCATTCCCAGCGTATTCCTGTCGGGTCAGTTGACCAGATTTTATTCTGCTGTGCGTAGCAACAGGTTTCAGCGACTTCCTGCTCATCTGCAATTCCAGCGGCAGTGAACCGCTCGATGGCAGAATCGACGTCAGCCTGTTCGAAATTTTCAACCCCAAGATGATTAATACGTTCCGTTGCTCCGGGGTTCTCAAACAGCACGAGTTTGAGTGGTGGACTTTCGATGGAAAAATTAGCGTAACCGGGTTTACGTTTGTTCACCTGCGCGCCAAACAGCTTGCCGTAATATTCAATCGCTATATCCAGATCCTCGACATTTAAAGCTAATTGAAATCTTTGAGTCATTCCCGTTTCTCCTCTTTTTTTCGCTTAGACCAATCAGATTTGCGGTAATTTCAAGCTGTTCCATCATCATTTCCGCTATTGTTAAGCTGATAACCGCTGTCCATAAATCTTTTATAATACGATATTTCTAGTATTATCGAATTATATCGGTTTGTCAACAAGTCAAGGTCCGGTCCGGCTCTTTGGAGCGTATTTAGGTATTGGTCTTTAATGCCATTGGGAAATACGCAATTCTATGCCGTGCACGCAGTAATGCTCCATTCATGGGGTTACAAGTATGCAAAATGTTCTGGTAATGTGTCCGGTAGCATTCGCGAAGCAAAGGGTCGCTGACAATGTCAATACCACTAGAATTCACTCCAGCGGAAGTAAAAGCCCGTTCTCCTCAAGAAAAACAGCTCTATACCGACTTCCTCAAGTGCGGCGAACCATTAAAATCCATGTTCGAAAACAATCCGTGGTTGCTTCCCCCGGATTTGAAAAAACCACTGGAATGGGGCACCGGGCGATACTGGGATACGACGGTTGCGCGCAAACACGAATATTGGAAAAAGTTCGACCTGCCAGAAGCGACAAAAGACATTGATGAGATGCGGCGTAATTTGCGTGAGTGGGGTTTTTGTCTTATCGAAGATGGCATGTCTCAAGCACAGTGCAATCGTTTTAGACTTCGGTTGTTGGAGCAGGCGGAAGGGGAACGCATGGCCGGTATGCAACAGCCCACGCCTTCAGGTCAATACGTGAATACACTTGTTAACAAGGGCAAAATCTTTGCCCAGTGTATTGAGCAGAATCCTGAGGCGGTCCAGGCAGGTCCGCTTATTGAGCAGATCATGGATGAAACGTTGGGCAAAGGGTGGATTTGTCATAGTTTCCTGTCAAACGGTGCTGATCCGGGTGGCTACCCGCAGGGACTGCACATCGACCAGGGGCCGCTCTTGCCCTGGCTGACCCAGGAAGCCCCCGCCCTCTTCAACACCATGTATATTCCGCAAGACGTCAATGATGAAAATGGCAGTACCCTGGTCATTCCGGGCTCACATAAAGTGATGGCAGAAGCAGGAAGTGGCGGAATCATCGGCAAGCTTCCTCCAGCAGTCAACCTTGAAGCGAGAGCCGGGACAATTATACTTTTCGACGGCAGATTGCTGCACGGCACTGGCGTCAATCGAACTGACGAACGGCGGTTTGTCGCGACCATGAGTAATGTCAAAGCGTGGATGCGCTCTCAGGAAAATTGGGTACTGTCCGTATCACCCGAGGTTCTTGAATCTGCAAGCCCCAAACTTTTGCACCGCATGGGATTTCAGGCACTTGTCTACGGCGGTACCGTTGAAGGCTTTGGCTTGGGTGCTCGCGGTCGTATCGATGAACCATGGGGCAGTCTGAAACAGTTTCGCCAGGCCTATGACGAAGGTCACTATACTCGTGTCGGTGAACTTTCCGCTCAATCCACAAAGGCAGAATTGAAAAGAGACTACACACTTCGGTTCGCCATGAAGAACGCCAGGGACGCGCGTAAGGCAGATAGTTAGCTGCTAAAAACTGCGAGCGAATAATTGCACATCGCTTTAACACCTTACCGTTGGAGAACAAACAAGCGTGGAACAGGGAATTTCGATGGACCATCCGAATTACGACATAGATGAATTGATTTCTGCGAAATCAATTGCGGCCCGGGTTGAAAGCCTGGCAAAGGAAATCGGCGATTATTTCAAAAATTCCGAAAAACTTATCGTCGTCGGCCTGCTTAGAGGTTCATTTGTGTTCATTGCCGATCTCGTTAGAGAGCTAAAAATGCCGTTGGAGGTCGATTTCATGGAAGTTTCTTCCTACGGCAACGCCATGGAATCTTCCCGGGAGGTGCGCATCCTCAAGGATTTACGAGGTGAAATTGAGGGCTGCAACGTACTGCTGGTCGAGGACATTATCGATACCGGCCACACCATGCAGCATGTTCAGACACTACTCCAGTCACGTGGCCCCAGAAAAATGGAGGTCTGCGCCTTGCTGGACAAGCCATCACGACGGGAAGTCAATGTTGAGGTGCGATGGATCGGCTTCGAAATTCCTGACGAGTTTGTGGTCGGCTATGGCATCGACTACGCACAACTCAATCGAAACCTGCCCTACATCGGCAAGGTAAGACCGCGGCGCTGATCGGTAAATCCCTGCGCTGGAGCAGGCAGGGCTCCTGAATAGTTCATTGAATCGAAGCAATCCATCTGCATCAATATTTTCAGACTTACTCTTGAATCTACGGATATCGGCCTTACAAACAAGGTATCGCCAGATATTAATCAACCCTTAACATGAGAGGAAAGAAAAATGATGCAGATATCACCGTTCTTCGCGTTTGACGAGCTTCACCGGGAATTAAATCGCGTATTCGACCATCGACATGGATACACACGGGAACTTGCCGCTAACGACTCAGGTAACTGGTCACCCCAGGTAGACATCAAGGAAACTGATACAGAATTCACAGTATCCGCAGACCTGCCTGGCGTTACGCCTGAAGCTGTGGATGTGACCCTACACAACGGGATACTCACCATCAAAGGTAAAAGATCTTCAGGCAAGGACGCGGAGAAGGACAGCTACAGACGTCGTGAAACAATTCGTGGTTCTTTCTTCCGGCAATTTACACTGCCGGAGTCTACCAACGAGACCGCCGTCAAGGCGAAATCCGCCAACGGCGTCCTTGAAATAACTATTCCCAAAGCGGCAAAGCCAAAACCCCTGAGCATTACAGTCGAGGGCGAATAAACAAAGAAGGCGCGTTTATCAGCATGACTAAGCGCGCCCCTTTAATATTGAAACTTCATAAACTGGATGCCGGGAGTCATGGCCAATTGCCAGGCAAGCGCAAGACTATCCTCATACTCAGGATCTAGCTGCGCGACGGTCTCAATTAAAGACTCCAGCCAGATGTCGTAGAATTCAGGCTTTATGCCGTATTGATCCCGGTTATGGCTTTGGGCAATATTTTCAAGGTATTCGGTTGCTGTTTTGGTCTCATAGAAACTGATCATGTGGAACATGGATTTTTGCAGCACTACCACCTGCGTATCAATGTCCACTTCTGCGAACTTATCGCGAATCTGCTGGGATTTACTAAAAAATATGCTGTAGAAACGACTGAAGAAAACCCGTCCCTTGTCACCAATTCCCACACCCTGGCCAATCACGCGGGCATAGCTTTCTTCAAAAAGCATCTCGTAGTTCACACAGGACCCACAGTTAACGTCAGTCAGTTTTCACCTTACGCCTCAACCAGTTACTGACATTGATCCAGATCAAATTCCCAATGCTGTATGGCAGCCACCTTATCAACACTATCTGTCCCCGTATAATTGACCAGGGTCAAGAACCACAGACCTGCCTTTGTTATGATCTGTGCAATCAGTCAATTCTGGAGATGATATTGTGACTAACTCGTACGGTCTCGCTAAACAACACCTTGAAGCGGGTGTGGCTGAGGCAAAATCCCTGAATATCGACAGCAACGCCTACGGGCAAGCACTTATCTGGAAAGTACTTGAGATGTATTCAGAATCAGGACGAAACTTCGAGAACATCGCCTCAGAACTGGAGTTCACCATGGAAAATCTCGATGGCGATGGCATTTTCCACGTTATCCGGAACTAAATGGAATTCCGGAGCCTGCCCAGGGCCCACGCTAGACACAATTTATTCGACATTCACTGAAATACAATGCAAACAGACGCCAGTGTTTATTATACTGCCGGATAATTCATCAACAATGATCCAGGTCAAATTCTCCATATAGCCACGGTCGATTTGACTTATTTATTCACTACGTTTCCCGTAAAGTGTCTCCAAAAGGATCGATATGATCCAGGATACATTTTAGAACTATGCCCCCTGAGGCCTTATGAAAGAAGCATCCAACAAGTTTGTCGTTACCTGCCGGCAATGCAGTCTCAATGCATTGTGCTTTCCCTACTCCCTAACCTTTGATGAAATGGATGAAGTAGACGACGTCGTTAAACGTGGCAAGCCCCTGCAGCGCGGTCAGGAACTGTTCACTACGGGACAAGAGTTTACCTCCCTGTATGCCGTAAGGTCTGGCGCGATCAAGGCTTACAATATCGATGAAAACGGTGATGAACAGGTCATCGGGTTCTTCCTGCCAGGAGAGATTCTCGGTTTGGATGCAATAGATACGCAAAAACATGTCAGTTCCGCCAAAGCGCTGGAAACTACCGCGATTTGCGAGATCACTTTTTCCCAGGTACAGGAGTTGTCACTGAAAATTCGCAACCTGCAAACCCACATGTATCGTATTCTCAGTCGCGAGATCCGGGAAGATCAGGAACTGCAGATGCTGCTGGGAAAGAAAACCGCAGAAGAACGAATCGGCAGCTTCCTCATGAACCTGTCCCTGCGTTATGAGCAGCGCAGCCTGTCTTCGACCCGGTTCAGACTACCCATGGCTCGAACTGATATCGGGAACTACCTGGGCCTGGCGGTAGAGACTGTGAGCCGTGTTTTTACCCGCCTGCAAAACAGCAAGGTATTGAGAGTCGAGGGTAAGGAAGTGGAAATCCTCGACCGCAATTACCTTAGTAAAATTGCGAATAACGATTGTCCAAATATTCAGAGTGCTTCTGTCAAATAGAAAGGGACCGGAATTCAAGTGTAAATAATCGTACCCTGAAACGATCACCACACTTTATCGCTGAATTCCAGGTCCCTGTAACCTTCTCCGTTCCTGTCTGGAAATTATCTAATTCAATCAATTTCCCGGAACTTGCCGCCTCGATACCTGAAGCTGAACAAGAACTAGCCGATCAGCACCGAGGTGACAATCAACGCCATCATCACGCCGACCAAAATCAACACAACAATTCCAATATTCTTCAACGCTTTAACATCATCAGGTGAATCAATAAGCACTGTGTTTCTTCCTGCATCTAATTTACAGGGAAGTTTGCCTGAGCCCAGTTGCGGACTCATTGACCTAAATCAATGACTGACCGCCTTATTGCGCAGAAGATGAAGTCGACTCCGTGAATAATCGTAAAAATGATCCCCACAATCCTGGCCATCGGCCTGAATAGATCGCTCATCGATGAACTGGACGCGGTCGAAACAATAGAAATCTACAACACCAATAGCTGCAGTGAGGCCATTGATGTACTGCACTTGCAGGAAGTGACGACAATTGTGTTCGATTCGAATGCATCGAACTGTGTCGAGACAGATTTACATAGTCTGCTGTCGGCAACGCCTGTTACCACTCGTATTGTGTTAATCACGCCCACCACAAACATCAGCGACAATTTAAGCTTCTCGAATCTTGGAATCACAACCCTGACCGCACCAGTATCCGGCTCTGACCTGGAACCCTATTTCAACTAGCCTGCTCGGGAACCCTTGCCCCAAAAATCAAGCGGGCACACAAAATCTGGCTGCTTTACCACCATCACATCGGTGGTACTGCTTTCGAGCACAGCCTCGGCGGTATTGCCAACAAAAAGACCGCTGATTCCGCTTCTTGCCACCGTACCGATCACGACCAGACCCGCGTCAATTTCCCGGGCGATGTTGTTGATGATAAATTCTGCGTTTCCCTCTTCGACCAAAATTCGATCACCGGGAATATTGTACTTTTCGCCCAGAGCACACGATTCCTTCATGTGGTCAATCTTCTGGGCGTGAGCAATCTGGTACGGCGCAGCATCCGCGGAACCTGCAGCCATCACTGCCGCATTAACGTACCAGGCGTTGACACAGTGGACCTCACTTTCCAGAACCTCTGCCACACGCAGGGATTGTTCCATGACAATGTGGTTCAGCTCTCCGTGGTTCTCATCCAGGTTACATACGTCGACTGCCGCGATAACTGGCTTGCCGTGCACCACTTCCCGATTGCTGACCAATAATAATGGATAGGGACAAAATCTGATGAGATTCCAGTCAGTGGAGGTAAGAACCACCCTGCGAACCAGCGAATGTTGCCGCATGGGTTTGAAGATAAAATCCGCGCAAATATTGCACGCGACTTTGATGATGGTTTCATACAATCGACTAAAGGGAATCACCTCGGCGGTGAGGTCATAGCCAAGCTCCACATAAGGTCCAGTCTGCTCATCCAGCCAGGTTTTTTTCTCACGCAGAGTTTGTGCCATCTCACTCGCGGCAGCAGCCTCAACAAACATGCATACATGCAACTGCAAATCCGCATCAGGAGAGATTTCCTTGCATCGCTCGAGTGCAGAAGGAGTCTCTTCCTGCGGATCAATCACTACTAGTATTTTAGTCATGTTACTTTCCTCCTGGTTTTTCAAATAGCCTTGGAGAATCTGTTTTCAGATGTGGTTTTCGTGATATAGCGATCGAATACCATGCAAATATTCCTGATAAAAAGTCTCCCTTTTGAAGTGACGGTAATCGTGCCGGTTTCGGCCACAATCAGTCCGTCGTCTATCATGGTTTCAAGTGAAAACATTTCGTCGGCAAAGTAATCAGAAAAAACGATATCGAACTTCTTTTCCAATGTACTGAATCGCAATTTGAAGTTGCAAATCAGCTCGCTAATGACCTGCTTTCGAATCTGGTCGTCGTCATCAATCACCGTACCTTTCTCAACTGGAAGCTTGCCGGCAAGAAGGCGTTGACGATAATCGTCAATTTCCTTGACGTTCTGACTATAAGTGTTACCGATATGGCTGATCCCGGTGATGCCGAGGGCCAGCAAATCACAATCTGCAAAGGTCGAATACCCCTGGAAATTTCGCTGTAGTGTGCCCTCGCGCTGGGCGATAGCCAGCTCATCATCCGGCAGGGCGAAATGATCCATGCCGATAGACACGTAGCCGTTAGCACTCAGTAACTCTATGCACAACTCAAGGATATGTAACTTTTCTTCCGGCTTCGGCAGGTCGCTGATCAGGATCCGTTTTTGCGATGGGAAGCGGGCTGGCATGTGTGCATAGTTGTAGATTGATATCCTGTCCGGCCTTAAACTAACTACCTGGTTAAGGGTATTTTTAAAGCTGGTATAGGTCTGGAATGGCAATCCATATATCAAGTCAACAGATATCGATCGAAACCCGCAAAGCCTTGCCGCCTTAATGACATCTCGTGTATCGTCGTAGGATTGAATTCTATTCACTGCTTTCTGAACTTCCGGCGTAAAATCCTGGATGCCGAGGGACAACCTGTTAAAACCTTCCCCTCTCAAATGTGCAATTCGATCTGCATCAACGGTACGCGGATCGATTTCGATACTGAATTCACCAATAGCATCATTGCGAAATTCAAAGTGGTTACGGATCGCCCGCATCAGGCTGGATATCTGCTCATCTTCAAGAAATGTGGGTGTCCCTCCTCCCCAGTGCAGCTGTGAAATAACCCGGCCCTTAAACAGAGAAGCCGCCAGATCGAGTTCCTTTTCAAGCAGGTGGAGATATTCGATCACCGGCTCTCTCTTGCGGGTCACGATCTTGTTACACGCGCAGTAGTAGCAAAGCGTTGCGCAGAAAGGCAGGTGTACATATAAAGACAGATCCCGGTGCTTCAACGGAGAATTCGCAACAGCATCTTTCAGTTGCTCCGGATGAAAATCTCCAAACTGCAAGGCGGTTGGATAGGAGGTGTAACGCGGGCCATGAACGTTGTAACGCTGTATCAGTTCATTATCAAATGTGATGACTTGATCCATGAGGTCCAGGCTCTACTTGAGACTGCTGAAGTAAGCGGCAAGATTCTCAACATCAGAATCCGATAACGGTTTCACCATCGGCGCCATCATGGGGTCAACACGATCACCATCTCGAAAAGCCTTGATCTGCTTGACCAGATACCCCTCTTTTTGACCCGCTAAATTAGGCCAAATATCATTGGGGCTGATACCCGCGGCCCCATGACAGGCCATACAGGTGATAGCGTTTGCCTTACCTGCAGCGATATCTCCGGCAAACACCGGTTGGGAAAAGATAGTCACTGCAAAAGCCAGAAAGATTCGTTTCATCCAACAGTCCTTTTATAAAACTTAAAAATTTGTCTCTCGAGGAAATTATATCCAGGGCGGGGCATCAGCGGTTTGATCTATATCAATCCCGCTAAAAGGTATCGCTGCTGTCTCTGACCATTGGCCATTCATCAAACTTATAAGCCACAAACAGGCACAATTTTGGCGATTTTTTAACTGATCAACATGACCTGAATCAGGAAAAATCAGGCACCCAATTGCTAGCATGCGCTGAAATATTGACTTACAGGTAAAGGGAGAGGCCCATGAAATTCGGTATTTCGGAAGAAGGCAGGATCATCGAGGACCAGGTTGTACGATTTCTGAACGAAAAGATCATTCCTGCAGAGAAGCCCATTCAGGACGAGACCAAGGATACCCCTAACGGGACTGACACGCCTACAATGAAAGCACTGCGGGAAGACGCAAAAGCCCTCGGACTCTGGAACCTGTACCTGCCAGACAAGGAATGGGGTGCCGGGGTTTCCAATCACGATTATTCAATTCTTTGTGAACATATGGGTCGCAGCCCAATCGCGTCCAGGGTGTTCAACTGTAACGCACCCGATACCGGCAATGCCGAGATACTGGCCCAATTCGGGACTGAAGAACAAAAGCAGCAATGGCTGATGCCCCTGCTGGAAGGTGAGATCCGATCCTGTTTTTCCATGACGGAACCGGATACTTCCGGAGCGGATCCTACAGGCCTTCGCACCGCCGCGGTGAAAGACGGCGACGAATGGGTCATCAATGGCCACAAATGGTTTACCAGTGGCGCGATCGGCGCGCGGTTTGCCATCGTCATGGTGGTCACTAATCCCGCAGGGTCCGCCCACGAGCGGGCTTCCATGATCATCGTGCCAACAGATGCACCGGGGTTTGACCTGATCCGCCCTGTCTCTGTTATGGGCCACACCGGTGGTGGCGGTCACTGTGAGATTCAGTACAACGATTGCCGTGTGCCCGCAGCAAACCTGCTGGGTCCGGAGCATGGCGGATTCATGATTGCCCAGGCTCGCCTTGGTCCTGGCAGAATCCATCATTGCATGCGAGCTATTGGCGTGGCAGAACGGGCATTTGAAATTATGTGTCGTCATGCCAACCAACGGGAAAGCTTTGGCAGCAAACTCGGCGAGAAACAATTCGTGCAGGAATGGATTGCCACCTCCCGTATGGAAATAGATCAGGCGCGACTGCTCACCCAATACGCAGCATGGAAAATGGACACCGCGGGTAAACAAAATGCGCGGCAGGAACTCTCCATGGCCAAGGTCGTCGTGCCCAATATGATGATGAATGTGCTCGACAGGGTTATTCAGTGTCTGGGCGCCCTCGGTGTATCCGATGACACCCCGGTGGCTGCAATGTGGAGAAATGGCCGGGCTCTACGCATCGCAGACGGACCCGATGAAGTTCACAAGATGGTTATCGCCAGACGGGAGTTAAAACGCTTTGCTTGAGCGAATTGCGCAAAAACTGTCCTGAATCAATGCCCTCATCGCCTTCCCAATTAACATAACAAAGCGGGATCTCGGCCAATCCTATTAGCGTCAGGATCAGCAATAAAGGAGACAGCAATGCTCTTGTACCATGCAGAAACACTCAGCGGAAGATTGCTGAACATCCTTCGCATGCCGGTCGCGGCACTGCTTGCTATCCTGGTGACGACATTATTGTTTTACCTGATGCAATCGTTAATTGATTCCGGTGAGAAAGTTATCACTGGGGATAACCTTGGTAATATCGTCGAGTTTACTCGTATCAAGGAAGAACAGGTCGTGGTGACCAAGAAACGTCGGCCTGAGCCGCCACCTTTGCCTGATGAGCCTCCGATTGTAAAAAACCCGCGATTGAGGACTGATGTTGACGCCCAGAGCTGGTCGAATGTATTCAAACCTATCGATACAAGGGTCAGCATTTCCGCATCACTTAATTTCAGATCCGACGGCGCTTATCTGCCTATACTCAAGGTTCAACCTGTGTATCCTATCAGGGCACTTGAGCGCGGACTGGTGGGCTGGGTCATGGTGGAGTTTACGGTCGACGAAATTGGGAGAGTGATGAATCCGGAAATAGTCGATCATTGCGTGGAAATATGGAGGTCGTCATCCACAGAGCGCTGTTTTGATCGGCCGGGAAAAATTTTCGATAAACCCGCTTTAGCAGCTGCTTCACGTTTCAAGTACAAACCCAAGGTCATTGATGGACAGGCCATCGCGACTGCCGGGGTACGAAATCTCATCACCTTTACCTTGGATGAGTAACCGGTGAATTGAATGAGGGCTACCAAACTGATTGTTTCCCATGAATAGACCTGTTTTTTTTGTCATTTTCGTCATGCTGCTCGGCCCAGTTACAGTTGCCCCAGCCGCGACCAGTTTCACCCAAGCATTGACTTCAGGAAACGTCCACCTGGGCTTCCGCTATCGAGTCGAACTGGTCGACCAGAACGGTCACCCTGACAAGGCCGCAGCTTCAACATTACGCACGAGACTTAAATTCAGGTCGGCTGGCCATAACGGGTTTAGTCTTTTTGCCGAACTCGATAATGTCGCCTATCTGGGCAACGACAGGTTTAACAACCTGCGCAACGGCGAATCCTCATATCCGGTCGTGGCGGACCCTGACGGCACTGACATCAACCAGTTCTATATCGACCTGCAGCTGGCAGACGTGCTATTCAGGTTTGGCAGACAGCGAATCAACCTGGACAACCAGAGGTTCCTCGGCGGCGTGGGCTGGCGCCAGAATGAACAGACTTATGATGCAGCAACGATACGAAGCACAGGATTTGCAAATATTGTCGCCCGCTATACCTACATTGACAATGTATCCCGAATCTTTGGGCCAGACAAAGGAATGCCTGCCAAAGATATCGATTCCACCAGTCATATACTGAATTTCAAATTCGAAAAAAAAGGGCTTGGCCAGCTGGTCGGCTACGGTTACTTCCTGGATCTGACAGATTCTCCTGCACTTTCCAATCGCACCATTGGCATGAGATACAGCAGGACATTCTCAATTGACGACAACTGGTCACTTCCCCTGGTACTCGAATACGCCTCACAGCAGGATTACGGCAACAATCCCGTCAGCTATTCAGCCAATTATTACCTGGTGGAAGCCGGGGTAAGTACAGCAGGGGTAAACCTGACCCTCGGCTACGAAATACTCGGTGGCGATGCGTCTCCGGACGGCAAAGCTTTCATCACCCCGCTCGCCACCTTGCACAAGTTTCAGGGTTGGAACGACAAATTTCTATCCACTCCTGGTGCCGGTATCCGGGACATTTATGCCCGTATCAGCGGCAAGATTCTCGGCACTCGTTCTGCACTGGTTTATCATCGATTTTCAGCGGCAGAAGGTGGAGCCGATTACGGGGCCGAACTGGACATCTCTGTGTCGAAAAAGATCAGCAATCATTGGTCAGTGTTGTTGAAGTACAGCCTCTATCGTGAGGATGGATTTGCCGCAGACACCACAAAAACCTGGGCTATGATAACGGCGAGTTTTTAGCAAGGCCGTGTATCAGCAAAAGACCCAGGATCTTTTTATTCGCATCGGCGGATTCGTCCTTTTGCTGATCATCTTCGGCGTACCGGCAGTCATTGTCCCAATGACCATGAGGGATGTGCCCCAGAGATCAGAGGTGAAATCCCTGACCACATACCAGGAAGTCATCAACATCGTGCAGAGGAATATCAATAAATTCGAACTCAGCCAGGGTAAACGCCGGCTGATGCCCTTGCCTGAAGATTCTGTCAGCTGGATACAACTGATCAACCCCATGGGAAGGAAGGCGCCCGGAGGTGGCTTCGCCATTCTCCCGCAGGCTAATGAGAAGACCGGCGCCATAGGTCTATCAGGATCACGTGAAGCCGTTACAATCACGCTTCCAGCTTACCGAACCCTTCATGCACAAAGCGCGACCATCGTCATGACACGCCAGTGAACAGGGCAGCCATGAACCAGACAGAGCGGCTGCTCTACCGCCTGGCCATCATCGCCTTGATAATGAGTTTGTCCATGACGTCCCTTAGCGCATACATCCGCATCTCCGATTCCAGCGTGGGCTGTTCCCCCTGGCCCGATTGCCAGTCTCTAAATTACAGGATTGACCCGCAGCCTGGAATCAGCATCGCCTCAACTGACGAGAATAAAGGGCTGCGCATGCTGCACCGATTCGTCGCCAGTACTTTGGGCATCGTGGCGACTTTATTGATGATCGTGAGCCTCTGGTACAGGCGAATCATTCATATCACACCAACGCTCCCTCTCATGTGTTTTACCTTAACCATTCTTCTGGCGCTGGTTGGGTTGAATACACCAGATATTCTGCACCCCGTTATCACCCTGATGAACCTGACGGGAGGAATGTTAACAACTGCAGTTGCCTGGCTGCTGGTTTTGCATCTGCAGAAAAACATGGGCAAGCAATTCAACGCTCCCCGGGATTGGCTAAATCTCGCCAACATCTGGTTAGTCATCATTGCTATTGCTTCAGGCGCCTGGGTTAGCGGAAATTTCGCCTCGGGGGCTTGTGAAAGCTATTTAAGTTGCGACTCTCTCTCACCGGAACAACTACGCGATGCGTTCAACATTAACCGGGAACTAAGGGAGTCTGGAGGGCAGCTGATTTTTGGAGACACGCAACCCACAATAGAATGGGGGCACCACCTGCTGACCCTGCTGGTTTGCTTTTCTCTTATTGTTTCTTCCCTGCTGAATTTCGCAAGCGCCCGGGCGCCAGTCATCACAATCCTGGGGATCGCCGCATCACTGATGCTCCTGGGGATTTTCCAAACCGGACAGCCTTCTCTGCTCAGCGCCTGGATACATAACTTCTGGTCTGTGCTGTTACTGCTGGCCGTGGTCTACCAATACTTTCACGGACGGACTCAAGGTGACTGAAATCATTCTCTACAGCGCGGCTGGTATCGTTCTTTACCTTGCAGCTGATGCTGCTTTGAAGCAGATAGAAAAACTACACGGGGAACCTGTGCCCTATAGGAATGTTGTTTTTTTTGTCATCATCCTGACAATGGGAATGATCCTGTTTCCGCTGATTCGCCTGGTCTTTAATAACGGGCTATAGATCGATCCGGGTTAAGCAAAGCCTTGATCACTATGATGATGAATAACAATCCGCCCAGTGAAGAGATGAGTCCGCCCATTCCCATCAGTCCCATACCCGCGATTCGCTCGAGAGAATCGAGACCCTGGGCTGCACCTGCAACCTTCCGCTCAACGCCATACCCACCCGACCAGACGAGTCCCAGAATATGCATGAACTGCCCGGACGCATATCCCCACAGCTGAATATTCGCCCACCTGAAATTTACTTTTGAAAATCCCAGCTTTGGTAAAACATCATAAGCCACACCCATCAACGCCAGCGTCACACCAACGATGCAACCATGATAATGCGCAGGTACTGTTACATTGTTACCGGTGATCATAAATCCGATAATCCCACCGCAACCAAACAACATCAGCGACGTCATCAGTGCCGAATGTGCTGCCCGTTCCTGCTCATTAGCGGGAATCTTCTTGACCAGTCCGTAGTAAACGGCAAGTGCAAGCGGGAACGTGGCCAGACTGCCACCAAAGCTCATGAGCCAGGTAAACATTTCCCGGTGCATGGGGTCAGTGACTTCATAGTGGTAGTAAATCACCGGCGCGACAAACACTGACACGAGTCCCGCTAGGAAGATCAGGATCACAATGCGTTCGTGCATGATCATCTGGATCCTTGCTATCGCGCTTAGCCACAACCAGCACGCCATCAATACTGTCGAAGGTAGTCATATCTTTCGGGAGCGTCTCGGAGACGATGATCGCTATCTCCGCCTTTGCTGACCTCTGATCGCCTCGCAGCTTGGCCAGCCAAACATCCTGCCAAGTCTTTGTGCGTTTGGACTCCCAGAGAATCGTGCCACATAGCTGACCCGTCGGGCCGTGTACACGTTGAAGCACATCGCCCCCATACTCGCCCTTCGGCACGGGCTCGATCGTGTCCAGGGGGAACTTCAACGCGAGCGTCTGTTCGAGGTCCAGTTCCTGCACTTCTCCCTGCAGCTGCTGCGAACCCTGCTCTAGCTTACGTTGAGCCTCAGCTAGCTGCTTCTTCTGATCATCGATGACCTTATCCTTTTCAGCCATCTTCAGCCGGACTGCTTCCTC
>JACZXW010000109.1 GCA_022571415.1 Pseudomonadota bacterium | reverse complement strand
AGCCGACACAGTTTGTCAGGTGTGGCTGACGTTGGATTGGGCAAAACTCCTCTGTAAGTTGCCATCGGATTGAAGGAGCATGGTGTGTCTCGATGAGTGAGTTTGTGGCTCTGGATGTCATAGCCAAAATTCGTCACTGTGCCAACACCGGGCTGGTTCTTGGTACAGAAAAGTTCAAAAAGCAGGTTGTAGACATGGTTGAGTAGCAGGTTACCGGGCCGAGCTAACCGCTTGTTATCTGTTACCTGCGGCCTACCTGTTTACTCTGGCACTTTACTCTGACCCAATTCTTCCTTGTGTTTGCTCGGGACGGTTTTGTTCTACTGACGAGTGGTGGGCCGGATCTGGCCGGTGCTTGAGCCCCCGGCTTTGTTGTGGTTGTTTTCGGGCCCGCCGGTCCTAGATAACCGGGCTTGTTCACTTTTCCAGTTCGTTCACACTTTGTGAACAACTCCTTTTTATGAACAATCAGTTTCGGTTATTGTTCCTAGGAACACCGGAATTAGAGCATGAATACGTGTAACTGTTTGTTTTATTAATATTGAATCGAACTCGTCCCTGTTCTCACTACCTTGACAACACATGTTGCATAGCATAGTGTTCATGAATCGCGAACGTTCACCCGGTGTGAACATATATAACTTGTGAACACAATGGACGAAACCAGAACAGAGCTAGCAATCCTCGACCGCATAATTGAGGCTTTTCAACGAGTTACTCGAATTCAGCCAGAGCTTGACGCACAAGCGATGGCTGAACGTCGAGGTGACGGAACCTACTTGGATGCCCTCCTTCACCTGAGAATGCCCAACGGTCGGACCATCGGCCCATTTGCTGTCGAGGTAAAGCGCCGATTGGACCGAGCCAATCTGGGTCACGTGCTCCTTCAAACACAAAGGACAACCCTTCCAACGATTATTGCCACCGAGTACGTCAATCCCAAGATGGCTGAGACGCTGTTTGAGAGAAACATTCCCTTCCTCGACACCGCAGGCAATGCATGGATAAACCTGGACGATGTTTTTGTTTACATCACCGGACGGAAAATCCCAATAGAACATAGGCAAGCACAAGCCCCAACACGTGCATTTCGAACGACCGGCCTGAAGCTGATTCTTGCACTCCTCAATGATCAACCCTTACTAAACGCCAAGTATCGAGACATCGCCTACGTCACCGATGTTGCGTTAGGAACGATCACGAACGTGTTCAAGGACCTTGAACAGCTTGGATTCTTGCAGACAATTGGCGATCACCGTCGATTCTGCAACTTCGACGAGCTCGTACGCAAATGGGCAGATGCGTACATAGAAAAGACGCGTGGAAAACTCGTCATCGGTCGATACACAGGAGAGTTTGCTGAACAGTGGCCCGACATCGACTTGCAGCAATTGGGTGCATGGTGGGGCGGCGAGCCCGCTGCAGCAAGAATGACGGGATACCTCAGACCGGAAACAACGACGATATATGTCAAACCGCCGGCTGGCCGAGTGCAGGCGAAGTTGGGATTGCGAAAAAATCCAAACGGAAATGTCGAGTTACTCAAAGCCTTTTGGCCGCCAAATGCGAATGTCACTCAAGGAGATTGCGCTCCAGTCATCGTGGTCTACGCAGACCTGCTCGCAATTGGTGATGATCGGACTATCGAAACGGCGAGGATGTTGTATGAAAAGTACATCGCTATCGATCGCCGATAAGATCAGCCCTATTACCCGAGCCATCTATCGCGACATCCATGCTGCCGCGAAATCGGTTGGTGCCGATTGGCTGGTTGTTGGGGCAACCGCGCGCGACATGGTGTACCAAGCTGCATTCAACGTGAAGATCACACGCGCGACCGCCGACATTGATTTTGCGATTCATGTCGACGACTGGGATACCTTCTCAGCGATCACTAAGTCGCTCGTTGATGAATATGGCTTTTCACGAACCAGACTCGCACACCGTTTTGAGTTACCCGATTCCAAATTTTGGGTGGACATCATTCCATTCGGTGCGATCGCGGGCGATGACGGCAAGTACCGGTGGCCGGATGAGCCCGAAACAGAGATCTCAACATTGGGGTTACAAGAAGGACTCGATACCGCAATAACGTGCCAAATCTCGGACGATCCTGTATTGAACCTGAAGGTTGTGCATCCAGCCGTTTTGATTATGATCAAGATCATTAGTTGGCGTGATCGAAAACATTACAAGAGGACCGATGCTCAGGACGTCGCCTACGCGATGAGTTATTACACCCAATTGGGCGACAACCACATGCGCGTCTACGACGATTCGTCCCTATATGAAGGGGACCTGGATATGGGAACTGTTGGCGCCCGCTTGGCCGGTCGCGATCTCGCCTCTTTGGCGCCGGGAGCAACTCTGGATTCTGTACGACAATTTGTTCAGCAGGAGATTGATCGTGGCAACGAGAGTGAGTTTCTGGCCGACATGATGCGAGGATCGACAAGATTGTTCGCTGATGAGAGTCAATACGCTGATCTACTGCCCAATTTCGCGCTCGGCATTGATGAAATTATGGGGTCAAAATAAAGTGCCAGAGTAAGCCGACACAGTTTGTCAGGTGTGGCTGACGTTGGATTGGGCAAAACTCCTCTGTAAGTTGCCAGCGGATTGAAGGAGCATAGTGTGTCTCGATGAGTGAGTTTGTGGCTCTGGATGTCATAGCCAAAATTCATCACTGTGCCAACACCGGGTTGGTTCTTGGTACAGAAAAGTTCAAAAAGCAGGTTGCAGACATGGTTGAGTAGCAGTTGACCGGGCCGGGCTAACCGCTTGTTATCTGTTATCTGCGGCCTACCTGTTTACTCTGGCACTTTACTCTGACCCCATTTTTCTGGCCGGCGTCACCAGCGCTCGAACCTTGCGCCGCTATCAAGGTCACCGCTCTGGAAATTGGCTTCGACTTGACACCGTTTTCCGATTACAGGCTCAGTCCATGCCCAGCGACTGCCGCAGTGCCTCCACATCCGGGCTGAACGGCTGTGGCGATTCATTACGCTGTTCAAATTGTAATAGCAGCGCTTCCAGCCGTTCCCTGCCAAGTTTGGTTTCCGCCGCCTCACGTGGAGTTTGTTCTTTGAGCGCGGGGAGCGGTGTATCCAGCCACGCTTTCCAGTGTTGTTCCGCCATTTCTTGCAGTTGTTCTTGAATCTCTGGAATGAGTTGCAGCTCTTCACTTTGCGCTCTGGCAGACTCCTGCTTAGCATCTGGAGGCCTATTTACTATCTCCTCAAGCTTCTTCTCTGCGGACTGTATCACCGCATTACGGAATACCGTCCGCTTCCCAAGACGGTGCACCAGCTTGCGTTTGATCGCGTCGGCCCGTTTCTGGGAATTTACATCGATGGTCAATTGGTCGCCATTGATGATGATGTGTCCCATTACGGTGTTATCCCAACCGACATGCTTCTTGTTCCCCTTCTTCAACCAAGGGAACTCAATGGACACCAACTCTCCGTGATTGTCGAACTTACCCTCGTGTAAGAATTCATCGGCATCCTTGGCCATCGACAAGGTCACCAGCGCATCAAGGGCATCGTGAGGCGTACATTTCAACGTGTAATAGAGCTTGGTCAACTGGAGAGGATCGTCATCGGTGTTGAGCAGTTGCGGGAAGGCCGGGTTATAGAGTTCCTCTCGGATATCGTAGTAGATTCTTCGCAATTCGGTGTCATATTCCAGCAGGAAATCCTGATCGAAATTGGGGAATTTCTTCGCCATGTTCTCACGGATATCGATAAACTGGTTAAGATAGTTGGGTGGGATCACCGTGGGTGCGCAGCCCACCATGATGGAGTTATCGTCCATGGCGATGATGCGGGAGTAGATAATGGATCCCTTGCGTAAGGTGGCCGAGGCTTGGCGCTCGTGGACGGAAATCTCCCGCCCCAGCAGCAGATCCCTGAGCGACAGTCGTTTGCCGGGATCTACATTCGTCACCACAAAAAAACTGTAGGGCTGGGAACAGATCTCTGCGATAAAACGGCGTTGAAATGAATCGAGGCGTGAGTTTTTATTCTCCAGATAATGCATGGCCACCTGCATCTCTGGATAGTGCTCCGCCTCATCCACACCGGCATTGTCCGGTATCCAGTTGAACACGAACCAGGGAAGGAATGCTGTATCCAGTTCAGGCTGCGAATCCGGATCCATAGGCACCTGGTTGCATAACGAGAACTCATCCCAAGCCTCTCCGACAGCTTCCTGGCCGTAATACTTGTCCGCGTGCTTCAGCAGGACGTGAATGAGCTCACCTTCCGTCCGGCGCATCTTCAGCCAGTTTAAACTGGCCACCGGAACTGCCTGCTTGGCGAGACAGCACTTCTTGTATTTTTTCCCGCTGCCACAGGGGCAGGGATCGTTACGACCGGGTTTTGCCATCATTCACCATAGGATCTATCGGCTTAGCTTGTAGAGGGGTGCTCGGCTCATCCGAAGCATGTGGAAAAATGGGGTCAGAGTAAAGTGCCAGAATAAACAAGTAGACCGTGGATGACAAGCGGTTATCCGCAGCCTACCTGTTAACTCTGACCCCAATTTTTTCACAAACAGCAAAGGCCTGCCCCTGGGTTCCAAGAGCTTCTTGGCAAAAAAAGAATCTCAATTGAAGCTCAAGCTGGGATCAGGCAAGGTTGGAAGGCCGAGAAAAGAGATTTAATTGGATCCGACCCCAACAAGATTGCAATGCCGGGCTTTTTTTGGTCAGCTTAAGAGATTAAGCGAACATCGCTGCCATGGCAGAGGTGTCGATAAACTCTTGGAAGTGGATGATCTGACCGTTCTTGATCTTGTAGATCTGGATCACTTCCAGGAGCAGCTCTTCACCGCTGTGACGGAAGCGGTTGTGCTCTTTAGCCGTCAGGATGATGGTGTCACCGTTAGGGGTGATATCTGGGACGAAGCTTAGAATCTCACAGGCTTGGTTGAACTTCATCAGGTACTCAGCAACCCCTTGTGGGCCCTTGTAGGTACCGGAGAATGGGATGGCGTCGGAACCGCGATAGATCCACTCACACTCAGGGTGAATGATGCTCAGGGCTGCTTCGATGTTGCCACCGACGACCGCGCAACCGAAGGCACCGACGGCTTCAACCGCGCTGCGAGCGCCTGTTGGCCATACGGTCTTGTCTGCAGCCAAGTTACGACGGTACCACTCAGCCAGAGCGCGACCGAAAAACTCGGTGCAATCTTCCTGGGTAAAGTGGTTACCGATACCGATGAAAGCGGCTTCGTGATTCTTACAGCGCTCAGCACGCCATTTAACATCTAGCTCGGTAGTCACACAGCCAGGGAAACTGTAGAGATCCAGAATGGGCACTTCAGTGCTGGTCATCCACTCGTTCATTTTGATCATTGCCTGATCGATTGCTGGGCGGTCACCACCCAAGCCAACCGCGCGCGGCCATTCCAGTAGAGGCTTACGGTCTTTAGGCTTGATGAATGGTGCGCGAACAACATCAACAATGCGGTTGCTCAACTGCTTGTGAGTGTGCATAGTCCATACACGCTCAAGCATGCCGTTTTCTTCGAATACCAGGCGCTCGCCTTCTTCAGAGCGGAAGCGGAAGTAGTGATCCAGTGCCGCGCTTTTGGATGGATTCTGTTTGGCCAGTTCGATATCCAGAATTGGATAAGCAGGTGCACACAGGGCTTCGGACATACAGATGCCGCGAACACGATCTGGATGCCGAGACGCGTAGTAAAGACCGATGACAGAGCCCCAGTCCTGGATAACCAGTGTTACGTTGGTCAGTTCCAGTTTGTCCATGAAGGCTTCGAATAGCTTGTAGGAGTCGAAGAAGATGTCGTCAGTGTCGGACTTGTCAGTCAGGCCGTGCCCCAAGTTATCCATGGCAACGACACGGCCGTACTTCTCTACGAACGGCATGATGTTGCGATAAATGTAGGACGATTCGGTAGCACCGTGAACGAAGACGGTCGGGTTACCTTCACCTTCATCGATGTAAGCAGTGTTGACGCCGCCCAGCAGATCAACAAACTTGTGCCGGTACTGCTGACGGGGATCAGGGTTATTCAGCTGCCATTCGGCCAAACGAGAAAAATCGCGTGGCTCCAGGGCGCTGTTATCAATAAATACCTTATTAGCAGGACGGGTTTTCAGATCGCTCATCATGATGCCTCATTTAGGAAGTAGGATCAGCCAAGGCTAATCGGGTTGAACATTTTACCCGACGGGTAAATTTTTTTAGTTATTGGGGTCGAGTTGGAGCAGGGGTGGATTATTCCATAGAAATCCCTGCATATGCTCTGGCCGACAGAACCTCTGGACTGATTCCTCGCCTTCTGGTCTAGTTTGGAGGTTTGCTTGATAGAAGGCTCAATCAATTGCGGTGGAATACATTAATCAATGATCAAGTCGTTCAAGCTATTATCGACAGCACTCCCGATTATCCAGCATGGTTGAAAGAAAGAGTGTGATCGCCTGTTAGTTAAAACTCTCATTCCAGGCAGAAAATTGAGCGTTTAAGAGCCGAAAACAGCTTAAATTGATGTAGGACTTTATGTT
>JACZXW010000108.1 GCA_022571415.1 Pseudomonadota bacterium | reverse complement strand
GTTCCAGATCAATGCGCAGAACTGCATCCATTGCAAGACCTGCGACATCAAGGACCCGGCGCAGAATATTAACTGGGTTGTACCCGAGGGTACCGGTGGGCCAAATTACGGCAATATGTAGCAAGCTGGATGTGGGACGTCACCATTCCCGCTCACGATGAGTGTTTTTGAATCCTGAAAAAAATCCCCCCACTCCATATGCCTAACCAGTTTTCACCATCGACAGTTCCGTCGACCACAAGCTCGGCCAGCTGGTAGTAGACGCTGCGCACGAGTTTTGCTTCCAGCCCATCTCTTACCATGACATAGGGCGAAGGTTCGCCGCTGGTTTCATCAATATCAAATCGAAGTGGATGGGATTCATCGGCCACGACCTGCTCCGCCATGTCGGTGGTAAACGTCAGCTTCTGTTTTTTACCGGATCCGGAATTTTCCATCAGTACCGCCTGAAATGGCGCATCCTCTACTGTTATCCGACACTTCTCAACAGGAGTCACCAGGAAAAACTCATCTCCTTCCCTTCTTATCACGGTAGAAAACAAACGCACAAGACGCTGGCGTGTAATGGGAGTACCCAAGTACATCCAGGTGCCATTCTTCTGGATCACCATATCGATATCGTTAACATTTTCAGGATGCCAGAGATGAATAGGTGGCAATCCTTTATCTTTTACCTTCTCAAGTTCTGCCAGCAACGAGTACGGAGCCTGCTCAACCATGTCTAAAACCTGATGATTTCCGGTTTCAGGGTCTCAAGGTCCAGTATTCCAATGGCATTGAGGCCCTCCATTATGCCAGCAGACTCGCCCGGGTTGAACGTAAGCCGGGAATCTGAAAATTCGATTTTCTGCGTGTGGGTATGACCATGAAGGATGACATCGATATCGCAACAATCGAGCCCCTCCAGGTCAAGCGGATCATGCACAACCAGCAGGTTGCGGCCCGCCCACGAGAGCATTAACGGAGGATCAATAAAACGAAAATCATAACGTTCAATCGCCAGCCCAAGCGATTCACGTTCCTTATCATTGTTGCCAAATACACCGGACATCGGCGCATCAAGTTGGGAAAAGACCTCAATTGTCTTGGCCTGTGTGATATCGCCGGTGTGAATCACATGATCAACTGTAAGATCATTAAACAGTTCCACAATTTTACGACAGTTTTTTAAGTTGTTATGAGTGTCACTAACAATTCCGATACGCATCTTTGGTCAGTTTTTAATTACAGGTGATTTGAGGAGTCAGGGCGAGATTACAAAAAAGCCGGGTAACCCCGGCCTTTTTCAGTGCATCGTTGGTTTTTAGGCAACTTTTTCCAGGATATGGATAGCGCAGGCTGATCCAAGACCGATTACATGGGTCATGCCAATCTTCGCCCCTTCTACCTGTCGCTTGTCAGCTTCACCGCGTAAATGCGTACTGACCTCGTAAATATTGGCGATACCGGTCGCCCCCAGTGGATGGCCCTTGGACAGTAAACCGCCGGATACATTAACCGGGATCCTGCCGCCCAGGGCAACATCGCCATCATCGATCATTCGACCAGCTTCACCGTCCTTGCACAATCCCAGATTTTCGTAATGGAGAATTTCTGCCGTGGCAAAGCAGTCATGCAACTCAACCAGGTTGATATCTTCAGGACCGACACCAGCCATCTCGTAAGCCTGTTTTGCCGCAAGACGAGTCACGGCATTCACATCCGGCATTGTGAGGTCACGATCTGTATAAGGATCGCTGGTCAGTACGGAAGCGAGGACTTTAACCGCACGACCCATGCCGAGTTCCTTGGCCTTTTTCTCCGACACCAGCACTGCCGCTGCAGAACCATCAACGTTGACGGAACACATCAGTTTTGTATTGGGGTAGGAAATCATCTCGGAGTTCATGACCGTTTCAAGCGGCGTTTCTATCTGATACATCGCCTTCGGATTCATGGTGGAATGATGATGATTTTTAACCGATACTTTGGCAAATTGTTCAAATGTCGTTCCATGGTTCCGGGCGTGCTCCATTCCTGCTTCGGCGAACACGGCTGGCATGGTACCTGAACCTAACAACCCCTCTTTGGAAATACCGGAGCCGCCACCGCCACCACCAAGCAGGCCCCTGCCCATCTGTTCAACACCCACGGCCAGGACACAATCAAACACACCTGCCTTGATTGACATCCATGCCTCACGAAACGCTGTCGCGCCGGTTGCACAAGCATTGGCACAGTTAACGACTGAAATACCGGTTTGACCAATTTCCTGGAGGATTCTTTGCCCGACCATGGCATTGGCCTGACCGAGGTTTCCGCAATACAGTGCCTGCATGTCCTGGATCTTGAGCCCAGCATCATCGAGCGCCATTAATGCCGCCTTCGCGCCCAATTGCGGTACTGTTTTTTCCGGGAAACGACCAAACTTGATCATATCCACGCCCACTATGTATACATCACTCATTGTTCTCTCCTCGCATTAATTCGGTTAAGCCGCAGGCTGGAAAAAATAGCTGATATAGCTATTACCTTCCTTGTCTTTTCTTCCCAACGCATCGTCAAAGACGACTTCAATTGGCATATCAAATTTAATCTTTTCAGGGTCCGGTTCGACGTTTATCAAGTTCCCCTTGATGGTTCCACCACCATCAAGATCGACGATAGCAGAGATGTATGGAACTTCAATACCCGGGAAACTCCGATAAACTATGCTGTAAGTGTAAAGTTTACCGCTGTTGGATAATCGTGTTGGTTTAAGTTGGTCTCTGGTGCCACATTTAGCGCAGGTACTGCGTTCCCCCAGGTAAACCGCCTCACAACTCCCACACTTATGGCCTTCAAGATAAGGGTCATCACTCCCTGCGCCCTTGAGCCAACTGACCACTGGTAATGGCCCTTGCGACTGCGCACTTTCCGACATATCTACCTCTTGGTTCTATATAAAGCGTCAAGAGTAAACCTCATCGGGTACTTTATTCAAGTCTGCCGCTATGATTATCATCGCCTGTTATTCTGCGCCGGTGGTTTGGCTAATAGGAAGACAAAACAAGCCACCAACCCTGACACTGCTGCGACCAGGTAAGGTAGTCGATAGGAATCTTCGATCACCGCCAGATACCCCATCAGGGCAGGTCCTCCCGCCACACCCAGCATGGTCAATAGATTAGACCACGAATATATCCGGCTGTAATTTACCAGGCCATAGACCTCTGCAATCAAAAGCGGTTGTAGCATCAGAAGGTTACCGACGGTTAGCCCAAATAAAGCCAGCCCCAGCAGTAACACCACGCTGTTACCCGCAAATGCAATGAGTGCGAGCGAGGCAGCCTGGCACAGCATCATGACAACGGTGAATATAGAGGTTGGAAACAGATCGATGACAACCCCGCCTGCCAGGCGACCCAGAATACTAAAAAAGGGAAGCACGGCGATAGCGTAGGCGGCGTCCCTTCCTTCCAGGTGTGCACCAACAACTCCGTACTGGTGCGCGATTGCTCCAACCTGTGCCAGCATGACGAATAAGTATGCAATACCCAATGTCCAAAAATATTTCTGTCTGATGGCATCGCCGAGGGTAATTCCATCAAGCGTCCGGGAGGCGCTTCCATCTGACTTTCTACCATCCGCCGCGAGTCCTATATCTGAAGGCGCTGAACGCAGCACGAAGATGCAAGCCGGGAATACGCCTGCAAAGTAGAGGACTCCCAACCATGGACTCGCGACAGCAATTCCCTGGGTGCCAATGAGCGCAGCACTGAAAGGAGTAATAATGACTCCTCCTACGGACAGTCCCGTCGAGGCAATAGACAATGCTTTTGCCCGGCTTTCGTGGAACCATCTGGCGATCAGCGTCGTCGCGGGTAACAACCCCGAAGCACTGAAACCGACGCCGAAGACGGCGTAGAGCAGATAAAGCTGCCAGATTTCGGAGACATAGCCCATGGCACCGAGCGATACAGAAGCCAGTGCCGCGCCGGCGGCGATTATCCAACGCACGTCGTATCTTTCAAGGAGGGAACCGATAACCAGTCCTGAAATTCCGCTGACAAAGAAGAATACGGAGACCGCACCGGAAACTAATGCCAGGGGAAAGCCAACATCGTTTGACAAGGCCGTCAGAATCACTGAATGGTTGTAAAAACCCAAGCCTGACGTAAACGCCAAAATCACGAAGAGTGCAGCAACAATTTTCCAGCCGTAGAAAATTCCATCCTTTGCCGGTTCACGGTCCTCGTCAATCAAGATAAACCCATTTCAAGGATGACCCATGAATATATCACGATGAACCAAGCCTTTTCGTTGTCTGCTATTGCACAATGTGAGATGGTTTGACGATCACCTGCCAGGAGTAGTCTACGTGGCAACATTTCTCGCGTTCTGCGGTAGCAGCAGAAAAGATTCGTTCAATCAAAAAACCCTGGATTGCGTCGTTAACGCCCTGCAGGCAAAAGGTGAAACCGTCAAAGTTATCAATCTCAGTGATTTCAAGCAGCCTATTTACAATGGTGATGAGGAATCTGCCAGCGGGTTGCCCGAGGCGACAGTGCGCTTGCAAACACTTCTCCATGAACACGATGCCCTGCTCATTGGTTGCCCGGAATACAACGGGTTCATGACACCCTTGCTTATTAATACGATCGACTGGACAACAAGGTCGTGCGAGGCCACGCCTGATTTGTCCTGTTTTGCGGGAAAACCCGTACTTATTACCTGCAGTTCCCCTGGTCCCGGCGGAGGTATGAGGGCAGCCACTCATCTGAAGACCATGCTATTGGGCATTGGCTCTATCGTCAGCCCTGACAATTTTATGGTCCCGAGTGCATTCAATGCTTTTGACGAATCAGGCAAGCTGAAAGATGAAAAACTGCGACAACGTGCTGAGCAGGTCGCGTCAAGATTCAGAGAACTCACGATCAAGCTCTTGTCCTGATCTGCCGCTTTCTTCGTCCATGTGACGTCGATTCAAACCCGGTGGGTAACTTTTCCTATGGTCGTGCGTCCATTGAAGGAACCCTCATGGAATATTCTGGTGTCCGACAAGGTCTTAGATGTTATGGCGAACAAACAAGCCCGATACGAAAATCTGGTCAATGCCTATAGTCCCTGGCTGTACCGGTACGCCTACTGGCTCAGCGGCGAGAAATCTGCTGCCGAGGACCTGGTGCAGGAAACCTTTTTGCGAGCCTGGCGATTTCTCGATTCGTTGAAGGATGAAGCCTCGGCCAAGAGCTGGCTTACAACAATACTGCGCCGGGAAAACGCTCGAAAGTATGAGCGCAAACAGTTCCAGTATTCGGATGTGGATATGGATTCAATTTCTTCAGAGACAAAAGAATTTGATGCGCGACCGGAAGTTTCCGCTTTGCGTATTGCGCTGAAGAACCTGCCGGGGAAGTATCGTGAACCCCTTGTTCTGCAGGTTCTTGAAGGATATAGCCTGAAAGAAATTGCGGACATGTTTGATTTGCCGCGCAACACGGTTGCCACAAGATTACATCGAGCAAGGCAAAAACTTCGCTCTGTCTTACAGGATGATACAGCTGAAAACAGGCAACGGCGATGAACTGTCTTGAATTCAGGCAACTGAAACTCAGCGATCCTGATTGCATCAGCGAGGAAGCCAGTCTCCATCAATCAGGTTGCCCTGAATGCGCAAGATTCGAACGGGAAATACATGAACTGGATGCCTCGGTACACATGGCATTAACCGTTGCGGTACCTGAAGGATTTGCGGCCAAAGTACTACTCAACCAATCCCTACAAGCACACCCGCGCAGGCCCAAGCGTTGGTACTGGATGAGTATGGCCGCATCTTTTTTCTTCGCTGTAGTCCTGTTCCAGTGGTCACCAGCGGAAACACTCGATGAAGAAATCATTACCCATCTGGATCATGAAGCGCACCAGGTTCACGGTAATTCCGGCGATATCAGTGAAGACGAAGTGCGCAATGTCCTGTTCGCGGTTGGTGGTGATATCGATCATTCTCTGGGCAGTGTAACTTATGCGTCGATATGTCTGATTGACGATATGCTGGTTGCACATTTCGTGGTCAAAGACGGGAAAGAAACCTATACCCTGATCGTCATCCCACAGGAAATCGACGAAAACATGCCGTTTCAAACCAGGCACTGGCGCGGCCTGATTGTCCCACACCCGACTGGAAGTTTGGCGGTTATCGCCAGCACGCAAACCGAATCAATCCCGGACTTTCTCCAGGTAGCAAAACGCTACGGCGCATCAATCAAGCGCGCAACAATCTAGGGAACCTCTGATTAAGAGGATATTTTCGTCAGAACTGTTCTTCAAGAGAAGGAAGAGGCGCACGCAGAGAATTTGTTAACATGCGTTGAGTTAACAAATTATTGAGTACGGCTCTGACGCGGTTATAGCGGAAACAGTGGTGCGGCATACCGACCTTAATCAGACGTCCCTAGGCACATTCTCTTCTGATCGACTTTTGGTAGTGATCCATTATCATCGGCAACCTTGTCGGATGAAACTCAATGCCTACAGAAAAATTACAGTTCACTGCATCCAGTGAGAAAGGACTGGTCACCGCCCTT
>JACZXW010000107.1 GCA_022571415.1 Pseudomonadota bacterium | reverse complement strand
CTATCCATGAAGAGCCAGCGGAAGCCAGATTTTATGGGCTCAAGGCCGATATCCACCTTGAGCGTAAACAGTACCGCCCTGCAAACACCTACTACGATCAGGCGTTGCAACTGGACCCGGAATATTTCGAATATTACCTGGGTCGAGGTCTTTCAATGTCTAAACTCGGCCGAAATGATGCGGCCAAACGGGACCTGCTACGCAGCAACAAGCTCCTGCCGACTGCCATCGCCATGAATGCGCTAGGGCAACTGTCCCTGGCAGCGGGTGATAAGCCCGGCGCCAAGGACTATTTTCAAAAAGCCATGAACGCGGGCGGCGAAACCGGTGCAAGCGCGAGAGACGCGTTTACCCGGCTAGACCTGCCAGATCATCCCGGCAGATACATCGACGCGGTCCCTTACCTGTCAGACGGCGCCCTTGTGGCCACAGTGAATAATCGGACCAGGCTTACCATTGCGCATTTTGATATTACCTTCGCCGGAACTGTTAACGGCAACAGGTTCCAAAGAACCGTGTCCCTCGGTCCGCTGCGGGCCGGGCAGCGACTTCAGGCAGCCTCCGGCTTGCGGTTTACACCGGATGATCTGCTGGAAAATCTTGAGGTTGGTATTAGCAGGGTGAAGCTCTAACCCTTCACCGCAAGAATGTTGTCCGAAGGATTCCTGTCAATCAGTTTGTTGAGGGGATCAATGCCCACTGACACGGGTTTCTTGTCAACAATTATGGTGAAGCTCCTGGTATTCTGTGTGACTTCATATTTTTTAAGGTAAATCATTTCCGCTACCTTCAGATCGCCCTGCTCTTCCCCAAGAACCCCGATATCCACCCAGGCGGTAAAGGGGACTTCCTCTTCTGCCCCCTCTCCGTCAGCCTCATACTTATGAGCTTCCACCTCAATCGTGACTTCATACCGGCCATCCTCCAGTTCGCGTACCGATGAACCTGCGACCTTCAGGTCGTACAGGACAATTTTTTCAAACAGGTCGGTGATGACATCCTGGTATTTCTGCGGCGAGCCTTCCCTGATCATTGCCAGCAAATCTCTGGTGGTGGGATAAGGAGGCCCCTTGAAGGCATACTTATCGATAAACCTCGCCAGAGCGTCGTTCACTACCTCAGCACCAACATAGTCCTTTAATGCATAAAGAACGACACTGCCTTTTCGATAATGGATGTAGGGTTGATTCTCCACCAGGAAAAGCGGCAACTCCTCGATTAGTTCACCACCCCTGCCGCGTAAATATCGATCAAGTTCAAATTCAAGGAAACGCTTCATGGTTTCCTTGCCATATTGCTCCTCCATCACCATCAGTGCCGAATACTGCGCCAGACTCTCGATAATCATGGTCGAGCCCTGCACATCAGCGCCGAGTACCTGGTGCGCCCACCACTGGTGAGCCAGTTCATGGGCGGTCACATAGTAGACATAGTCGATCTTGTCCTGATCACGCAAGTCTGCTATGAAACCGATCCCTTCCGAAAATGGGATTGTGTTGGGAAACGACTGTGCAAAGGCGCCCTGATACTCAGGGAACTCCAGGATCCTGAACTGACGATACTGATACGGGCTGAAATTCTTACCGAAATACGCAAGTGAGTTTTTTACTGACTCGATCATCGTATCCACATTGTAGTCATGCAGGTAGTAGATCTCGATACTGACTCCATTCCAGTTCTCTTGCTCTACCTGGTAATCCGCCGAAAGAAAGGAAAAGAAATTCCAGATGGGTACATCCATTTTGTAATGGAAATAGCGCCGCCCGTCCTTGTGCCACTCTTTTTGCAGGTAACCCGGCGCAATCGCAATCTGCCCGGAAGAAGTGGATACGATCGTTTCAAATTCAATCCGATCGAGACCGCCCAGGCCGTTGCGCATCCATGCCGCCTTATCATCTATGGACGATGCTCTTTCAACGGGAGACAGATCATATTTTCGACGCTTGTTGTTATCGTTCAATTCAGCTCTTCCCCAATATCCGGGTCGCGGGAAAAAGTCCGTATTGTCGATAAATGTTCCATTGGTGGTGACTTTCAGACCATGCCCGTTGTTCGCGAACCCGGGTGTGCGCCACGCGGTTTCAAACTCAACGGTTATCCGCGCGCCCGGCGCCAAAGGCTCGTTGAACCTGTAGATCTGATAACCATGCTCCCTGTCATCCTTGAACAGAACCGCGCCCGGCAGATCAAACCTAACGACTTGCACAGGGGGGAGATGACTCATATGCAACTCTGTTATCGCCTCACCAGATAAGTTAACAAGATCATAGCGGCCTTTCAGAAACACTTCTCTTTCTTCAGGATAGATATCAACCTCGGCGAAGACACGGGTAATGCTTGGACGGGGCATGTATTGGTACTGCTTGTACAACTTTTCATACTCTGCCTGCAGCTTCTCTCTGTCGATCGCGCTTACAAACTCATTGAGCACATTCGTGTTGTAGTAGATGTAGCTGCCGGTACCGATCCAGGCGACGGATATAACCGCGAGCGCAACCTGCACTGCCGGTGTGAGGCGTTGTTTTAGGACTTTTATCCGCGCGCGCCATTCTTCTTCCATACCCCGAGGCCACAGCAGGTAGGTTGCCAGTAACAACAGGCAACCAAACAAGCCCCAATAAAAGGTCTGCCACAGATAGGGTTCAAGATTCTGGGAATATCCGGTGAAGTCAGAATACACAGGGCTTATCTCCCGCAATCTGTAGAGATAGTTCTCAAAACCAATATTCGGCATCGACAGTGTTGCCAGGATATACAAGACCATCATGAACATGGCGACGAATTTGTTTTGCGTGATGACATAAAAAAACACGGCCAACACGGTCATCAGGTAAAACGGGAACTGGAAGAAGAACAGCAATCCCAGCAGATATTGAATCACATCGATATCATAAAACCCACGGTACAACTGCACACCAATGGCCGCCAGCATGGCGATCAACAGCATTGATACGATCACTGTCAGCATGCCAGTGAACTTTGCCGCCATCACGACCCAGTTCGATTGCGGCATCGCATCCATTATCTCGTTAATCTTGACGCTGCGTTCACGTACCATGAGTTCGCCCGAGTAGTAAATCAGGACCACGATCAAAGAAAACGAAAATGCACCATTGATGACTCGAACCATTACAGTCGTCGTCGGATAAACTGCAGTACCGAAAAGATTACCCAGATCGCCAGCCGCATTGCCGACAACCATGAAAATTCCAAGAAGAAGCAATACGACGAAAGGAACTGATAAGAGCACGTTCCTGACTTCCAATTTCGTCTGCGACAAGTACTGCATGAAAGCTGCAGACAGGTCGAATCGCGGATTGATACTGACAGGTTGAAACAACGCCGGTACGACCTCAGGGATATCCTCCATAAAGCCAGGGGCGGTTCTGCCAAACAGCGTTCGTTTTCCCTTCTTGCGCGCTTTATCAAGTGAAAACGGGAACATCAGGTACGACAGCATCAGGAAGACACCACCGATTGCCATCCATAGCAGCCTGTTTGCGAGCAGCGTCCCTTCAAACGCAGGAACCTGAGAATTTTTTTCGAAGACCGTCCAATATCTGGTCGTTTCCTCCAACGAGGTAACCCCGAAGGGATCCAGCAAACTCGTTACTTCAATCGTCTGTTTTTCTGAGAATGTGTCAATCACAAACGACAACATCAGGAGCGCTACCGCACCGACATAGGTGGCCATCATGCTTCTCGTCACTGTGGCCAGGAAGAAGAAGATGCAGGACGTAAAAAAGAGGTTGGGTAAAGCCACCGCCCAGGACGCGAAGAAATAGGCCTCAAGATTCGTGCTGGCAATTCTTTCCTGATCCAGCCAGGGCATAAACTCACCCACCAGCACGCCAGCCAGCCCGCCAAAATACAACGCAAACGTAAACACAAGGGCACCAAAAAACCTGCCAAAGATATAATCAAATTTGCGTACGGGCGTGGAGAAAAAGAGCTCAGCCGTGTTGAGGTCATAATCCCGGATCACGCCGCTGGCAGAAAAAGCAATCGCGCCAAATAGTGCGAATATGGTGAGTGAACTCAGCGTCAGCAACACGGTATAAGGCGAGTTGATATTGATATTGTCCACGCCCCCGACCATGGACACATTGGGCGTGGTGGTCGCCAGGAAAGTGATCAGAAAGAAGAGACCTGATAAGACATAGACCAGGTTCTGGCGTCGGTGGAAGTTCAGCTCAAACTTGAAGACCTCAAAAAACATGGACTTTCCTAACATAGACAGCCTGCGCAATGCTTTAAAACCAGGATTTACAATGACACAGCAATACCATGGTTGGTCAGTGTCGCGAAATAAACATCTTCCAGATCAGCATCAACAGGATCAAACCCTTCAGGCTGACTATCGTTAAATACATGGATCACCGTCTCTCCAGCGGTCAGATGTGACAAGATGACTTTATATTCACTCTGGTATTCACCTAATGCTTGCCGGGACACTTTCTTCTGCCAGACACTACCCTTAAGGCTATCGATGACGACCGCTGGTTTACCCGTCAACAAAATTTCGCCATTGCCCATGATTGCCATGTTAGAACACAGATCAGAAACGTCATCAACGATGTGGGTGCTGAGAATCACAACAATATTTTGTCCAATTTCAGCCAGCAAATTATGAAATCGGTTCCTCTCCGATGGATCGAGCCCTGCAGTAGGCTCATCGACTATGATCAGTTGCGGCTTACCCAGCAGCGCCTGGGCGATGCCAAATCTTTGCTTCATCCCACCTGAGAAGGTGTCAATCGCCTTATTGCGCACTTCCCAGAGATTGGTCTGTACCAATAGTTTTTCTATTAGTTCCGTTCGTTCCACCCTGTTAACAATACCTTTCAGGATAGCAAAGTGATTGAGCATATCCAGCGGGGTCATTTTAGGGTAGACACCAAAATGCTGAGGCAAATATCCCAGAATCGTTCGTAATTCTTCCTTGCTGTTGACCACGTCCAGACCATCAAGAAAAATGGTACCCGAATCGGGCTCCTGCAACGTGGCAATCGTGCGCATAAGTGTGGACTTCCCCGCACCGTTAGGACCAAGCAGACCAAACATTCCCTCGGGTATTTCCAGAAAAATGTTATCCAGTGCTTTCACGCCATTCTTGTAGGTTTTGGATAGTTCCCGGATCGTCAGCATCACTTCTCCCCAAATTCACTACGATATTCTAATTCTTGATCAGCACCTTTACCGCAGCATCTGTGCCAACTGGTATAACATATTATTTTATAAAGGTTTTCACATGTTTAACTAGCAGTCACGCAGTATTATCCACCTATTAATGGTCAATATGACTAGGGCAACGCTGTCAAGTTCGCGAACATTTTTCGAAATTTGCAGCACACCTAGAATTAGTCGTGATTCATCCAAAAATAGTTTGAGCAAAATATGATGATGAGGTGTGTGTCACCACAAATTGCTCGATAACGGACAGTTGCGTTGCTCGTCTGCCATTCGCAACACGCCTAAATCCGGCGGCCAGCCATAGAACGGCTGGTGACGAGTGACTGAAAGGAACGACCGGGCCGCGGGGGACTTAAACGCCATGTTCGGGCTTCTCATGGATGAAGCTTCCTGTCTTCAGAAATGAAACCGTCTGCTTGATTACTTCTGGTGCACGCATCAGGAACGGATGCGAATGAGGGACGCTTATGAAGTCACTCATGCCCTCGACTTTTGTACTTTCGACAGAGACTTTCCCATCGTCTGGATTAGGCAGGAACTGCGATAAGATCGGGTTTATTGATTCTGTTCCGGCTATAACACCCAGTTCGAAGCGCACCGGTCCAAGCTTCGATGAAATGCTATCTTTGTCGGTTCCAAGCTGTGAACCGGCGGGCCCGTTGATCAACTTGAATCCAGGCATGTCACGCAGTTTATCGACGACTTCACTACCTTGATTTGGGGGAGCCAGCATCACCACGCGACCGAGTCCTACTACCTCATTTCCTGCCAGATAGTATCGAATGAGAATACCGCCGAGCGAGTGAGTCACAAAGTGTATCGTGCCGCTACCTGGACATTCAGATAAGCCAAGCGCCACCGCAATCTTTGACAGCGCTTCAACGGGATGTTGCCTCGAGGGGTAGCTGACGTTAGCGACCTCAAATCCTTCTTCCGAAAGTGCAGACGCGAGCTTCGCCATTGAGGCCTCTGTGCGAGCAAGCCCGTGGAGCAAGATTACACAATCTGAAGCAAGGACAGTTGTATTAAATACAGTCAGAACAAGCAGTGCAAGAGCAGTACGCATGGACATATTCATGAGTGAACGTCGCTGGTTCACGAGCCTCTTCTTTCGAAAGAGCGCATCACCGGCCTGAATCTTGATGAAGACCCACTGGTGCCACTTAAGTGACTACATTTCATGAATAGTGCCATTCCATTCTGCAAATGAAGATTCAAGAGACTGTACTTGCAAAAATTGAGGCTAGAATTAAGAAATTTGAAACTCGTGTGAGTGCATTTGGCGGTGTCCGGCTAACTTTCGCTGGCGATCCCAGGGCCAGATGCCCTTCAGGGATCTCCGTACCAGGAGTGAC
>JACZXW010000026.1 GCA_022571415.1 Pseudomonadota bacterium | reverse complement strand
ACGTCTGAACGGTTTACCAAGGTCAATATGCTTGTTCTGGTAGGTGAATTCTGTCGTGCCGAGAACACTTTGCGCCACCGTGCGGAGCATGTCTTCCGTCATATCCATCAGGTCATTGTAATCCGCATAGGCCCAGTAAAATTCCAGCATGGTGAATTCAGGGCTATGCTTTGCCGACATTCCCTCATTACGAAAGTTACGATTGATTTCAAATACCCGTTCGAAGCCGCCGACGACCAGGCGCTTCAGGTTAAGTTCCGGTGCAACCCGCAGGTACATATCAACATCAAGCGCGTTGTAGTGAGTGACGAACGGGGCTGCGGTGGCACCTCCTGGCGTAGATTGCATCATGGGTGTTTCTACCTCCATGAAAGCCCTGTCAATCAGGTAGCGGCGGATCCCTTCAATGATCTTTGCGCGCCGAATAAAAATCTCCCGGCTTTCATCATTGACGATCAGGTCCAGGTATCTCTGGCGATAACGGATTTCTGTATCCGTCAATCCCTTGTGCTTTTCAGGCAGGGGCCGAAGGGACTTTGTGAGAAGACGAATATTGGAAACATTGACCGTCAACTCACCCGTATTGGTGACCATCAGGGTACCCTGGGCACCAACAATGTCTCCAATATCCAAGCGCTTGAAGTTACTGTAGGCCTCATCACCAATATCACTCTGGCGCACATAGAGCTGAATGCGACCGGAAACATCCTGTATTGTCATAAAACTGGCTTTGCCCATCATGCGACGCAAAACAATTCGACCGGCAACTGCCGTTGCAACTGAATCTTCCTGCAATTCTTCCTTGGTTCTATCGCCATAGGTATGGTGCAGTTCCTTTGCCTCGTGCTGGCGACGAAAATCGTTGGGAAATGCATTACCCTCAGCCCGCAGCTCAGCCAGTCGCGCTTTACGCAATGCAATTATTTCATTCTCATCCTGTTGCTGATCGTTCGGTTCTGTCATTTTCTCTCACTGGTAGATTCCCGCCGGGCTGCGTAGGCTTTCGCGAGAATGACGGGCAAGACTATAGCCCCTGTTTCAAACTTGCCACAATAAACTGATCGAGATCACCATCCAGGACACCCTGGGTATCGGATGTTTCAACGTTGGTTCTTAAATCTTTTATTCTCGCCGAGTCAAGCACATAGGAACGAATCTGGCTACCCCAACTGATATCGGATTTGTTGTTTTCAATTTCCTGCTGTTCAACGCGCCGCTTCTGATCTTCCATTTCATACAGTTTCGCTTTTAACTGTTTGATCGCCAGGTCTCTGTTTTTGTGTTGGGACCGTTGATTCTGGCATTGCACCACAATTCCCGATGGCAGGTGAGTCAGCCTGATGGCAGAGTCCGTTTTATTCACATGCTGGCCACCAGCACCACTGGCACGATAGGTATCTATCCTGACATCCGACATCTTCAGATCTATTACAATGTCATCATCAAGCTCAGGTGACACGAACACCGACGCGAACGAGGTGTGCCTTCGATTGCCCGAGTCGAACGGGGATTTTCGTACCAGCCGATGCACACCCGTTTCTGTGCGCAGCCAGCCAAATGCGAACTCCCCTTTAAAATGAATCGTCGCGCCTTTGATTCCCGCCACTTCACCATCTGATAATTCAATGATCTCGGTCTTGAAGCCTTTCGCTTCTCCCCAGCGCAGATACATGCGCAGCAGCATATTTGCCCAATCCTGGGCTTCTGTTCCACCGGACCCGGATTGGATGTCAACATAAGCGTTATTGGCATCCATCTCCCCGGAAAACATGCGCCTGAATTCCAGTGTCGCCAATTGTTCGCTGAGATCATTCAGGTCGCTGACTGCTTCGGCCAGCAAGGCTTCGTCCTGCTCTTCTTCTGCCAGTTCGATGATATCGGTGAGGTCCGCGAGACCGCTATCAAGCTGAGTTAAGGTCAGAACCACCGCTTCGAGTGAGGATCGTTCTTTACCCAGTTTCTGTGCATATTCCGGATTATCCCAGATTTTTGAATCCGCGAGTTCCAGCTTGACCTCGACAAGTCGATCCTGACGATTATCATAGTCAAAGGTGCCCCCTCAGAACGTCCGTGCGCTCCTTCAGGTCCTTAATTTGCGTACGTATGGGATTGGTTTCCAACATGGCTTTATGATTCTATAACGCTACTCTGAAAAGACGCGGCATTGTAAACGAATGCACATTGACTCGCCAGCAGACCTTTAATCAACCCCTGGCGAGGAGCCTGCTCGCAACAAAGAATGATATCAGCTAGCATTCTCCCCAGGTTCCCAACGAACCCTGACCAAGGATTCCGATCATGCTACTGAAATCACTCCACGTCTCTGTCCCGGACTTCGAAAAGGCAACCGGCTGGCAGATAAAGCCTGAAGGAGCCTGCAAGGGCGATGTTTGTATCCCCCTGACGACGCAATCGACAGAGCGCATTGATATTGAGCAATTGGCGGCTGACATGGACCTGCCCCTGGCCGCTGAACCCGATCACGGTATCTGGGCTATGGGACCCGATTCCATCGGCGGTAAAGCGCTGACCACCGCCGAGGCGCCCAATCTCACCCTGCCTGACCTGGACGGTAATCTATTTGAACTCTCCAGCCTTAAAGGACAAAAAATTCTTGTCTATGCCTGGGCTCCCTACTGAGGATGTAACCGGCACCTGCCCGTGTGGCAGGAATTGCGCGAAGAGCTTCATCCACAAGGTTTTGAGCTGGTCACGGTGGGGCTCGATACACTCGGCGCAGTGGATTGCCGCGCTTTCATCGAAGCGGCGAATCCAGCCCATCCATCACTCATCGATCAGAATCATGTTATGGCCAACCTGTTTGGTGTGATCAATATCCCCAGCAGCATCTGGATAAACGAAGCTGGCATCATTGTCAGGCCAGCCGAATCGGCGCCGCCCCCACCGGAAAATGTCGCGGCAACAGCACCGCAGATGCCGGATGAAATTCCGCAGCGCATGCTGGACATCATGACGGAAGCAACGAATATTCAATCCGATCCAAACGCCTATCACTACGCCCTCAAAGATTGGGTGGAAAAAGGAGACGCCAGCGAATTCGCACTCGATCCTGAAACCGTGATAGCCCGGTCCAGGCCGAGGGATCACGACAAGGCGCTGGGACATGCGCATTTTGAGCTGGCCTCCTATCTGGAAACCGAGGGTGAGCATAAACTTGCGATCAAACATTTCCGTGAAGCGCACAGGCTGGTGCCCGACAGCTGGACCTTCCGGCGCCAGGCCTGGTCCCTCGAAAAAGCAGACGACGGCTTATTTGCCCGATTTATGCAGGGTCCGTCAGCTGGAAAGGACTGGCCTTACGAAGGCGACTGGCTGACCGATATTCGCGCGGAAGGCGCCGAAAATTACTACGAATCCTGGCGACCCTGAACTTGTCTGCGCCCTCTCAGGAAAATGTCACCACCAGGAGTACCAGTACACACAGATACAGGGTTTCAATGACCATCAGTATCACCGGTAACCAGCCTACCACCGCCAGGTTTTTCAGTGAGGTCCGGATACCCAGCGCCGCAATGGCAGCGACCAGACACCACCGGGACAGGTCGGTCATCAGGCCGACCAGCACAGCAGGGATCACACCGAGGCTGTTCACGACGACCAGAACCGCAAAAGCCACCAGAAAAGACGGGAGCATTGGCGTTTTTGATTCATGCTGCCCCTTGTTTTTGTAGTTGTGGCGAAACATCAACGACAGCAGGAATACAACGGGTACCAGCATGGCGACCCGCATTAATTTCACCAGTGTAGACACATCACCGGTTTCCGGAGAAATCATAAACCCGGCACCCACCACCTGAGCGACGTCATGAATGGTTCCACCAAGAAAAATCCCAGCAGAAAAATCATCCATACCTAACAATTTTACAAGGGTTGGATAAATTACCATGGCTATAGTAGAAAGTGTGGTCACCCCAACAACCGTCAGGATGGTTCTTCTTTCACTTTCCTCATCTTTGGGTAATACAAGCGACAAGGCCATGGCAGCAGAAGCCCCGCAGATGGCGACCGCACCGCCGGAAAGCAAACCCTGGTCACGACTAAGGCCCAGCAGGCGTGCGACACCCCAGCCAACTAAAATAGTGCTGGTTACGGCAAAGACGACCATGACGACAGGAACGATACCCAGACCAGTTACCTGATCGATAGTGATACGCACGCCAAGCAGCGCAACACCGACTCTCAATATCACATTTGAAGTCAACTCAACACCGGCAACGCATTTCCCCTCCTCCGAAAGAAAGTTAAAAGCCATGCCGAACAACAATGCGTAAAGCATGACAGGTCCGCCGTAGTTTTCCGACAGAAAACTCGCGGCCAGCCCGAGCGTCACACAGGTCAAGACGCCAGGCATCACGTCACCCAGTGACGATACCAGCTGATTGAATCTCGATACTAGCTGTTCCCCAAATTCCATGTTTACTACTTCTTATTATTAAGGCAACAGCATAGCCGTCACGTGTATCGCGCAGGACAGAGTTGGCCGTCATTGATTTCTCTCACGACCATTTCCCTATATTCGAAGAAGAAACGATAAGTTTGGATTCGCCTTGATTAGACGGTTTCCCCGGCAACATCATCATCCGCTATCCAGTTACCATGAAACCCATAGGGCACGCGCACCGGTAGGTGAATCTGCGCAAGCGCGGGACGGGACAAGTCGAGCGCATCGACGATGATCAGCTCACTGGTATTTTTTGCCTCGTCATAGACATAGGTCATCAGGTAACCGTCGTCCTCGGATCTGGCAGACTCTTTTGGAATGAAAAATGGCTCTCCGCCATGGCGACCCGGACCAAACTCAAAACTCCAGGATTCTCCCGAGCGCATATCGTGTTTGTACATGACCGGGAAAGATTTAGTCCCCATGCCAAGGGAATAGCCGTATTGATACGGTTTGCCGTTCAACCCGGGATGACATCGGGGGAATTCCTGCGGCCGATCATCGATCCGCTGTTCGGAGACCATCCGTGTTTTCGGATTGACAGTCCAGCGATCCAGCATTGGCAGGCTGTCACCAAAAGGTCCGTTGGTGTCCGAATCAAACATACGGTCATAACGACAGATATCGATGACGACATGACCATCGTCATCTTCGTACGCGTTCATCGGGTGGTAGGCATAATTCTGGGAAACGCTGCTCCAGATAATATCTCCTGGTGCGCCGTCGCGGGGCATCAGGCCGACCCTGGGTTCATGTTCATCATCCCAGCGAAAGGGGAAGTCTGCACCCATCGCTAATGCCGTAAAGCTCACCGTTACAGGTAAATCATAGATGACAACATAGTGTTCAGTCAGGCTCATATCGTGGATCATGCACATGCCAGGCATGGGAATATCAACGCTCTTTGCCAGGTTCGCTTCACCATCCATGACAACGTACTTGACGTGGTCGCGATAATTAGCCCAGTCATAACAAATGGCATGCAGCTCTCCCGTATCCGGATCGACTTTAGGATGCGCTGTGTAACCACCCCAGCCGGCGTTATGCCCGATCGTGTCAAGTTCATAGGTGAGCTCCGCGGGCGGGGTTCCGGATTCAACGATCGCCCAGGTGCGACCACCATGGCCAATGACATTCGTATTAGGACCACCACCGAGATTCCTGCCATCAGCCGATTCCCCAAGCGCGTCAACAATACGACTGCTGCGTACCCATCGGTTGCGGTACCAGTCGGCACGGCCGTCCTCCAACCTGATGCCGTGGACCATGCCGTCGCCCGTAAACCAGTGATAGGAAGAAGAATTAACCGCCCCCAGCGGATTGGGACCGTTACGGAGGTACCTTCCGGTCAGCTCTTCCGGGATAGAACCGGTGACTTGCATATTGGTCAACGTCGACTCGACCTCTACAGGACCAAAATTACCCGATAGGTATAGCCCTTCTTCATAAAAATCAGTCATATTCTTCCCGCCAGATCGGCTGCACGCATTCAATACCGGGACCATCGGCAAAGCCAGGCCCGCCTGCAATATGGTTCTACGTCTTATCATCCTGCAACACCTTTGGGTTTCGGTTTCCGAAATTAAGCATACAATAGAAGGATGGGCATTGTAGTGATAAGTTCGGAGCCACCCGGGATATTTTAATGGCTACAAAACCCGTCTTAATCGACAAGTTCGAGGATCTGGAAATTGTTTCCTTCCCTTTCAGGGTGGGAAACATTGCCAGCATAATCTTCTTCGGCCTGATCTTTTCCTACCTGCTGGGAATTATAAGGACCATGGGGCCTATCGGATTTTTTTATTCAATTATACTTACCTATGTCAGCTTTATGTTCTTTTTCGGATATCTGTTTGTCATCGTCGACTACACATCACGGGGATACCAGGAGGTCCCGAAGCTTTCAGCCAACCTTCTTATCACGGTAAGATCAAGAATGTTCAAGGAACTGATTTTAATCAGTTTCTTCTTCGCCTTTTTCTTCCTGTTCGACAATGCTTACTGGAATTTAATCGTTGTCCTGACCAGCCTTTTGTTTTTTCCAATTGCCACTTCGGTGATCATTATGGAGGAGCGTCTTACCTCGGCGTTGAACCCGCTCAAGTGGTTGCGCGTGCTGATGGACATCGAAGCAGATGCCCTGTTCATGCAGTATCTCACTATTCAATGCCTCACTCTGGTACTTGGTTATCTGGCCCTGTTTGTGGATATTGGCTGGTTCAACATCATTTCCATGCTGGGTTTTATCATGGCCATGCTGACCGTGTTTCGCAGTCTCGGGGTGGTTCTGCACAGCAACTCCGAATCCCTCGGATTCCCGGTTCTCTTTGGCAAACAGATCGAGGAAAAACAATCCCGGCTGGCCAAAGAGAATGATCTTTCCGATTTTTCTACACAACTCTACAAACTCAGAAACGCCAGGAAGCTGACCGAAGCCTGGGAGCTGCTGCAGGAAAGAATGCGTGATGACAAATTCATGACCGAAGCGGATTTATTCGCACGTCTCCGGGAATGGGATAATCCCCGCCTTGCAGTAAAGGCGGGACAAGGATTTATCGAAAGACTCATCGCGAAACAAGACTTTCGCACCTGCTGGAACGTACTTGAATTCTGTTACACGGCGAATGGTAATGACTACAAACTTACCTCGGCTCAGTCCGTCTTAACATTATCAGCAAAGGCAGAATCCAGGACCGAGAAGTCCATCATGGTTTCGATCATCAGGCATTTTGAAGAAGACTTTCCTAATCACCCGAAAACCGCCGAGATACTCCTAACTGCGGCAAGATTTACCGCACACGACCTGGATGATTTTGACGGTGCACGGAAAATAATAAACCATTTACACACTACCTATCCTTCCATCCACTCCAACAAATCCTACCGGGCGTTATATTCGATCCTTATGAATGAGGTGCGTAACCGCTAGAAGGCGGCAGTGCCATCATTTCGCTCTCACCCGGCCAAGTCCAGATCGACACATTCCACAATCAGCTGCAGCGACTCACGACCCCGGTAGCGGTTGATATCAAGGCGATAGGCCAGACGCATCTGCCTTCGTTCCAGCAGCCTGTCATGATTAAAGGCAATCGCTTCAATCGTGTTTGTACCATTGATGGGCCTGAGTTTTAGCTTCAGGTGGCGCGAGGCAACAATGCGCTGGTCCAGCACTTCAAATTCACCATCAAATACAGGTTCCGGGAATCCCTGTCCCCAGGGGGCAGCTTCGATCACCATGCTTGCAAGTGACAGGGATAATTCTTCGCCTATTTCGCCATCACTGACAACAACCTGCTCAAGGTCCTCCTGCGACAACCGTCTTTTCGCCTCTTCATCGAACAACTTGTGGAACCTGTCGAAGTTGCCAGGTTCAATACTGAGACCCGCTGCCATGGCATGCCCACCAAACTTGACCAGCAATCCCGGGTTCTTCGCCGCAATGGTATCGAGAGCATCCCTGATATGCAGGCCCGGGATGGATCTGGCTGAACCTTTCAGTTCGGTTTCCGAGACCTTGGCAAACGCGATCACGGGTCGATGAATCTGGTCTTTGATCCTTGCAGCGACAATACCCACGACCCCTTGATGCCATTGCGGATGGAACAGGCAGACGCCCACGCCAAATTCATTTTGACCCAAAGTGTGATACTGGCTGATATGTTCCTGTGCCTGCGCTTTCATCTCAGCTTCAATGGACTTTCGCTCAACATTTAACTGCTGCAGCCGCTCCGCCAGCTCCAGGGCATGATCATGGTCGGCGAGAAGGCATTCTATGCCGAGAGACATATTCTCCAAACGACCCGCCGCATTGATCCTCGGACCGACGCCAAAGGCAAGATCACGCGAAGTCACGCGCTTGTAGTCTGCCCCGGAAATCGAGATAAGTGCATAGATACCTGGTCTTGCACGCCCCGCCCGAATTCGCCGGATCCCTTCTGCAACCAGAATACGGTTGTTCCTGTCCATGGGTACAACGTCAGCAATGGTTCCAAGCGCAACCAGATCCAGGAAGTCCGCAAGATTGGGTTGCTCTTGCCTAAACCAGTTTATTTCCCGCAGCGAGGATCTCAGTGCAGACAGCAGGTAAAAGGCAACACCCACCCCGGCGAGGGCTTTGCTGGGAAAGTTACAGCCAGGTTGATTGGGATTCAATATCGCGTCTGCAGCTGGCAGGATCGCACCACTCAAATGATGATCGGTTATCACCACTTTGATATTGTTGCTTACTGCAGCATCCACACCTTCGACACTGGATATTCCGTTGTCTACCGTGACGATAACATCCGGTGAAAATCCAAGTGCGACCGCAACGATTTCCGGCGTCAGACCATATCCAAACTTAAAGCGATCTGGTACCAGATAGTCAACGTATTGTGCGCCCATTGCCTTTAAGCAGGAAACCATCAATGCTGAGCTGGTCGCTCCGTCGGCATCAAAATCCCCGATAATCAGGATTCTCTGCTGCTTGACGATTGCTTCCTGCAGTACGGAAACTGATTGACTCATGCCCTTGAAGGAATCCGGCGACAGGAGATTCGCCAGGGAGTGATCCAAATCTTCCACATCGACAATCCCGCGGCCGACGTACAAACGATTAAGCAAAGGGGAAACGCCAGGCAGCTCACGATCAACTTTCCGGCGAATCAATTTATTCATGCAAATCGGCAATCCGGATGCGTGTGACATCACCCTGCACTACAGATAAAGCCTCTATTTCGACGATTGATGCATTAATGGACTTTTCAATAACCTCGTTGGTGACAATGACAATCTCTGCGTTTCCACCATGAGCATCCTTCTGGATCAATGCCTCTATACTGATATCATGCTGGCTCAGCACAGTGGATAACTGCGCCATAACGCCTGGCTGGTCAAGGACGCTAAACCTCAGATAACAGGGGCAGGCAATTTCCTCGATCGCAACGACAGGCAGTGCCTGTATGTCCTTCGGTGTAAAACCAAGATTCGCGATACCGGTTGATCCTTCACTGCGGGCAATGTCGATCACATCTGCTACAACCGCGGACGCAGTTGGTCCGGCGCCGGCACCCGCACCGTAATACATCGTTCTCCCGGCACTATCGCTAGCAACCATCACCGCGTTCATCACGCCATTGACCTGCGCTAGCATTTCTTCTTTTCGAATCAAGGCTGGATGAACTCTGAGCTCGACTCCATTTTCCGACTTCCGGGCAATGCCCAGATGCCTGATCCTGTATCCAAGTTCATCTGCATATCGTATGTCTTCCGAGGTGATGCCTGAAATCCCTTCGGTATACACGGCGGCAAACTGCAGCGGAGTACCGAACGCAATTGAAGACAAAATAGTCAGCTTGTGCGCGGCATCAATACCTTCGACGTCAAAAGTCGGATCCGCTTCGGCATAGCCCAGTTGCTGCGCTTCCTTAAGCACGTCTTCGAATCTCAAATTCGTTCCGGCCTGCTCCATTTCCGTCAGGATATAGTTCGTGGTCCCATTGATGATGCCCACCAACCAGGCAATCCGATTGGCGGCAAGACCCTCACGAATCGATTTGACGATTGGAATTCCCCCGGCGATCGCCGCTTCAAACCTTACCTGAACGCCCGCCGCCGCAGCCTGGGCAAAAATTTCATCACCATGCATCGCGATCAACGCCTTGTTGGCCGTCACCACATGCTTACGGTTTCTGATCGCTTCGGTTACAAGTTTCAAGGCGACGTCCGTGCCGCCGATAAGCTCAAGGACGACATCAACATCCGGATTTCTCACAACGTCGAAAATATCGCTAGTGAACTGGGTGGAAATATGCCAGGTATCTCCTTTTGCGCTGGCCACTTCAATCTGCCGGTTTAGCCCTAACGGATCGGCATTACGATTGCCCACTTGAGCAATTTCTATTACAAACCCCGTTTTACGCCGGATCTCTTCAGCATTTTTGGCGATGAGCGTAAGTACACCAAACCCAACTGTCCCCAGACCACAAATTCCAATGCGCATCTACTTCTCCACTGATACGTTTTTGAACATTCGACGAATACCGCGTAGTGCCTGGCGGGTACGATGCTCATTTTCAATCAAAGCAAAGCGTACATGGTCATCGCCGTGCTGACCAAAGCCTATACCCGGAGAAACCGCCACACAGGCTTCGCTCAACAGTAGTTTGCTGAACTCAAGTGAGCCCATATTCTGGAACTGCGGTGGTATTTTTGCCCAGACGAACATGGTGGCCTTCGGCAGCTCAACATTCCAGCCGATCGAGTTCAGTCCCTGGCAGAGCACATCACGCCTTTTCTGATAGGTTTCCCGGATCGTGGCGACACAACTCTGGTCGCCCTCAAGGGCGGTAATCGCGGCGACCTGCACCGGCGTAAACATACCGTAGTCCAAGTAGGATTTTATTCGCCCCAGCGCCCCAACCAGGGAGGCGTTACCCACGCAAAAACCGACTCTCCAACCCGGCATATTGTAGCTCTTCGACATGGTAAAAAATTCGACAGCAATATCCTTCGCCCCCGGTACTTGTAGGATGGAGGGTGCTTTGTAGCCATCATAGGTGAGATCGGCATAGGCCAGATCCTGTACTACCCAGATTCCATGGTCCCGGGCAATATCAATAACCTTCTGAAAAAACTCAAGATCCACGCACTGGGTAGTCGGATTGCCCGGGAAATTGATAATGAGTACTTTTGGCTTCGGCCATGAATTAATAATGGCAGCTTGCAGCTCTTCAAAAAAATCGACATCCGGGGTCAGCGGCACATGCCGGACATCGGCATCGGCGATGACGAATCCGTAAGGGTGGACCGGATAGGTTGGGTTAGGGACCAGCACCGCATCACCAGGGCCAAGGATAGCCATGGCCAAATGGGCGATGCCTTCCTTGGAACCCATGGTCACGATGGCTTCAGAATCGGGGTCAAGATCAACATCAAACCGGTCCTTATACCAGTTACAGATGGCAAGTCTCAGTCTCGGTATCCCTTTTGATTGAGAATATCTGTGCGTATCGCCGCGCTGCACGGTTTCAACGAGCTTATCGACGATGTGCTGGGGCGTCGGTTGATCCGGATTACCCATGCCAAAATCAATGATGTCTTCCCCTCTCGCCCGCGCCTCCCTCTTCAGCGAATCGGTAATGCTGAAGATATAGGGCGGCAGACGCTTTATTCTTGGGAAATCATCCATGGTGACTATTTATCAAACGGTTCATCTGGTCCATTTACTGGTGTGGCCTGGAAAGAGGCAACGGCCGTTAAGCCAAAGCACACTTGAGCCTTCAGATTATACTGATATTTGAATCGAAAATTAAGGCTCGCACCCTAATATTGCCGTTAGCAAGGGTGTGCAGTTGCTTTAGTTGATGCCGAGCCGAGCCGCTAGTTTTACTGCGGGCAGGTAACCTGGCAACAATGTCCCGTCATCAAAAACAATAGCAGGGGTCCCGCTTACGCCCATTAAATTACCGAGTGCGTACTGGGCTGCCACCGGATTTTCACATGTCTTTTCTTCAAGCACCTGTCCGAGCTTGGCCTTTGTCAGTGCCAGTTGAGGATTATCTGAACACCAGGCTGACACATACTTGTCATAGGATTTTGAATTCACGCCTGCTCTTGGATACGCAAGATAGCGAACCTCAATACCAAGCCGGTTTAATTCGGGCACTTCTTTATGTAACTTGCGGCAAAATCCGCAATCAATATCGGTGAATACGGTTACCGCGGTTTTTTTCATGCCCGCGGGAGGAGAAAACACCAACATATCCGACAGTTCCACTGCTGCCAGAAGCTCACGGCGGTTGACGTTTCTTTGTTCTTCAGTGACATTCACAAACTGATTTTCTTCGATTCGATATAAATCCCCAACAACGAAGTAAGTGGCATCTTCATTCACAAATAGGACAGTGCCTTCAACCAGGTTCACTTCATAAAACCCCGGCAGCGTACTGGTGGTCACATCCTTGACAGACAGGTCCGGTCTTACCCGGCTCAGCTTTTCCTTCACCTGATCAGGAGACAGCATTACCTTGGACTCATCTTGCGAGAAGGCAGCGCCATTGAATCCCAGAGACAAACCAATCAATACACAGATCGCGCTAGCAATTTTCATAAAATTTTCACTTCCAAACCTTTTACTTCCAAAACTTTTACTTTTAAAACTCTTACTTCTAAAGACAACGGGCATACTTTAACAGATAGGCTGGCGCAGTTTGCTCCATTAATAATGTCGATAACATTGGCGCAATCACCGGTCTTTCCCATGAAGAACCACCCTCTTTTACTATAGACCTATCAGCAGGAGGATTAATTCCGACCAGATCCCGGGATTTCAGAACGAATGGGTTTACCTTTAACCCCGGGGGTGATGAGCCTGATGTAGTTCTTTCATTCGATGCTGTGCAATATGCGTATATATCTGGGTGGTGGAGAGATCACTGTGACCCAGCAATAATTGAACGACCCTGAGATCCGCACCGTGGTTCAACAGATGCGTGGCGAATGCATGCCTCAATGTATGGGGAGACAGTTTTTTCTGGATGCCCGCCTTACGCGAATGCACCTTGACCCGGTACCAAAATGCCTGCCGGGTCATGCCGGAACCACGATTACTGGGAAAGACCACATCCTGGTTCAGATTTTTTTTTAACAGTTCATCCCTCGCTTCTTCTAAAAAACAGCGAATCCAGCGAATCGCCTCTTCACCAAGAGGGACCAGCCGTTCCTTCGATCCCTTGCCGACAATCCTGATCACGCCTGCCCTGAGATTGACCTCGTTCAGTTTAAGATTCACAAGCTCGCTAACCCTTAGCCCGGACGCGTAAAGCACCTCCAGCATGGTTCTGTCACGGAGCCCAAGTGGCGTTGTCACATCCGGTGCGAAGAGAAGTTTTTCAACGTCACTTTCTGACAGGGTACCCGGCAGAGATCGACCCAGTTTTGGACTATCCACCCTTAGGGTAGGGTCCTCTGTGATGCGATTCTCACGAAGCAGGTAGCGATACAGACTCCTCAGGCAGGAGAGTAGTCTCGCGGTCGAACGTGATTTCAGCCCGCCGGCCATCCGGTATGACAAGTAGGCCAGAAGATCTTTCCGCTGTACCTGTAGAATTGACTTCTGCGTCGCCTCCAGCCAGACCGCAAACGTCCTCAAGTCCTGACCATAGGAATCCAGGGTATTTCGACTCAGGCCCCTCTCCAGCCATAGGCTATCCAGAAACAGTTGAATCAGAGGATCATCAGGTGTGGGCGTTGGCACGCTTGCGAGGACAGGTGATCAAGTTGGCTTACCTTACTGTGTACGGACAGTAATAGTAAGCGCTGGACCGGTGTTCTTCCGGCCAGCTTGGCGCCTAGTTGAGCTTCTCTTTGATGCGCGCAGCCCGGCCGCTTAGTTCACGCAGGTAGTAGAGTTTCGCCTGGCGTACATCGCCCCGGCGTTTTACGGTGATGCTGTCAATTTGCTTGCTGTGGGTCTGGAAGGAGCGTTCTACACCCACGCCATGGGATATCTTGCGCAGGGTAAATGCAGAATTGAGACCCCGGTTTCGCTTGCCGATAACCACACCCTCGAAAGCCTGCAATCGCTCGCGGGTGCCTTCCCGGACCCTGACCTGAACAATAAGGGTGTCGCCAGGACCGAATTCCGGAACGTCCTGTTTTAACTGGGCGTTCTCGATTTGCTCAATAATATTCTTGCTCATGGTCGACTCCTCATTGTTGTTGTTGCACGTCTTCTAGATATTCACGCAACAACTTTTTCTCTTCTTCTCCCAGATCCTTCTTTTCAAGAAGATCCGGCCTGCGTTCAAATGTCCTGCCCAGCGACTGCTTCACTCTCCAGCGCCTGATCTCTTCATGGTCACCACTAAGCAAAACCGTCGGAACCTTTTGCCCATCGACTTCTTCCGGTCGAGTGTACTGGGGGTAATCCAGCAATCCCTGTTCGAACGAATCCATGTCCGCCGACTCCGGGTCTCCGAGTGCGCCCGGTATCAATCTAGTTATACCATCTATCAGCACCATCGCCGGTAACTCACCACCACTTAAGACATAGTCACCGATGGAATACTCTGCATCGACTTCGGATTCGACAATCCTTTCATCGATGCCTTCATATCTGCCTGCAATCAGGATCAGCTTCTTCGCCACCGACAATTTGGCCAGCTTTCCCTGATCAAGTTTCTCACCCTGGGGTGAAAGATAAATCACCTGACATTTACCGCCAGCAGCCTCCCTGGCTGCCTTTATGGCACCTCGCAAAGGCTCGACTTTCATCAACATACCCGGACCGCCACCATAAGGTTTGTCGTCAACCCTACGGTGTTTATCTGTAGTGAAATCCCTTGGATTCCAGTAATCCAGGTCAAGCAACCCTGTTTCTATCGCCCGGCGGGTAATCCCAGATTCAGAGATCGCCCTGAACATCTCCGGGAACAGCGTAATAATTCCCAACCACATCTGTTTCTACCCAATCAGTAATCTGATTCCCAGGCAACAACGATAGTCGCTGTTTCGATGTTTACGTCCTTTACAACTTCATCCTGCACAAACGGAATAAGCCGCTCTGTTTCATCGATGCTCCCCGTCACCGGTTTCACGACCATAACGTCGTTAGCACCTGTTTCTACCAAATGATCAACCCTGCCCAATACAGCGCCCGACTGGTTGACTACCTTTAATCCTTCCAGCTGGTGCCAGTAATACTCGCCCTGGTCCAGCTCTGGCAATTTCGCCCGATCGATCCAGACTTCGCAGCCAATCAGACTTTCCGCCTGGTTACGATCTTCAACCCCTGCGAGAAGGACGATCAGGCCTCGACCATGTGTTTTCCCCTTCTCTACTTCTACCTGAAGATCCATATCACCTCTGCGCAGCTGCCAGGGTGAGTAGGAGAGTATCTGTTCTATTGGATCCGTGTCGGAATAGACCTTAAGCCATCCCTTTAACCCGTAGGCGGCATTAATGCGGCCAAGTTGTATTGTTTCTACTGTCACCGATTGTTTTACCCTCGTCCGCCACGAAAGCAGGGGCGAGAATGACAGGCTAAGGTTGGCTCAAATCTGACCCTTGATTCCAACCCGCTATGCTGCAACCTCCTCATCGTTGCCAGCCTTCGAGGTAACTTGTCTATACTCCTTGACCAGCCTGGTCACTCGATCTGACATCTGTGCACCGACACCGATCCAGTGATCAATTCGCTCCAGGTCCAGACGTATCCGTTCCTCGGCGCCTCGGGCAACCGGGTTGAAAAATCCCAACCGCTCTATAAATCGACCATCTCGTGCTCGCTGGTGATCGGCCACAGTGAAGTGATAAAAGGGCCGTTTCTTGCTACCACCTCTTGACAGGCGAATGGTAACCATGTGCTTGTTTTCCTTATGATCTATGCTGCTGTTATGGTCCCAGGGGCAGGACCAGTGCCGAAAGGGGCGGTATTGTACGGGAAAGCCAGCCTAAATTAAACCTTTTCATCAGCCCCGCTGCTGTCGGACAAAATGATTTTAAGTCATTGATTTATATGGATAATAACTAGGTAATTCACGGCCCCCGAAGAGACCCTCCCGCCGGCGGTTGCGACATTGCGTCCATACCACGCATCATATTCTGCATGCCACCTTTCTTGCCCAGCTTTTTCATCATTTTTTGCATCTGCCTGTGTTGCTTCATTGTTCGATTCACGTCCTGTATCCGTGTACCCGATCCAGAGGCGATGCGTTTCTTGCGGGAACCATTGATGCTGTCCGGATAACGTCGTTCACTCGGGGTCATGGAATTAATGATCGCTTCCATCTGGGCAAAGGAATTGTCACTTACTTTCTGCTGGGCAACCTGCGACAGCTGACCCATTCCAGGCAACTTGTCCAACATACCGGTAATGCCACCCATATTGTTCATCTGCTGGATCTGGTCACGAAAATCTTCAAGATCAAATTTCTTGCCCTGCCTCATCTTTCGTGCCAGTTTCCTGGCCTTATTCTTGTCAACCTTCTGCTCTGCATCCTCAATAAGAGAAAGCACATCACCCATGCCAAGAATCCTTGATGCAATTCGATCCGGATGAAATGCATCAAGTGCGTCGATGGATTCACCCACCGCCATGAACTTGATCGGTTTACCGGTAATTGACCTGACAGACAACGCCGCACCTCCACGGGCATCGCCATCAGCCTTGGTCAGAATGATCCCGGTCAGGGGTAGTATCTCATTGAACGCCTGGGCACTATTGGCTGCATCCTGGCCAGTCATGGCATCAACCACGAACAAGGTCTCCACCGGTGAAAGCGTGCCATGCAATGCCCTGATTTCATCCATCATGTCGCTATCCACATGGAGACGACCGGCGGTGTCAACGATGAGCACTTCAACAAACTGTTTTTTCGCCAGATCCATGGCCGCGCGGGCTATATCGACAGGTTTCTGATCCGGCGAACTTTCGCAAAACTGGATGTCACCTTCATCGGCCAGGATACGTAACTGATCGATTGCCGCTGGCCGATACACGTCCGTACTCACTACCATCACTGATTTCTTTTCCCTGGTTTTCAACCAGTTAGCCAGTTTGACCGCGGTCGTGGTTTTACCAACCCCTTGTAAACCCGCCAGCAGGATAATGGCAGGCGGCTGGGTATTCAGGTCGAGGCGATGAGAGCCTTCCCCCATCATGCGAACCAGTTCCTCGTTGACAATCTTTACAAACGCCTGCCCTGGAGAAAGGCTGCTGGAAACTTCCTGCCCCACGGCTCGAATCCTGACCTGTTCTATGAAATCCTTAACAACGGACAACGCAACATCTGCTTCCAGCAGCGCCATGCGAACTTCACGCAGGGTAGCCTGGATATTTTCTTCGTTAAGTCTTGCCTTGCCGGTGAGATTACCAAGCGCTGCACCCAGCCGTTGGGTCAATGATTCAAACACCTGCCTTCCTGATTAGCATAGGGGGAACCTGTTATTATAACCGATCTAGAGAATCAGCTGAGAACATCGACCCATCATGAGCTCGGAAATACCAGGGATTATCGCTATTGTTCTGTACCTGGTGAGTACCGGCATCCAGTTCCTGAGCCTCAACAGAGATATCCCCAGGGTTAAGTCAATCGTTAGCGCTTTGGCCTCCGTGGCAGTATTGTGTCACGGCGTAACGGTCTATATGGATCTATACGGGGCCGCGGGAATCAACCTCGGTATCTATCCCATGCTATCTCTGATGGCAGTTTCCATCGCCGCTATCGTACTCGGCAGCAATTATCGACGGCCACTGGCAAATTTGTTTATCGCCATATTTCCTCTCGCCGCCATAAGCCTGGTCCTTGAGCTTTTTGTACAGGGCGCGCCCCACCCAAGACCAGACATCACGCCGGGGATCCTGTCACACATTGCACTGTCGGTAATCGCTTACAGCTTACTGACCATCGCTGCATTGCAGGCAGCCCTCCTTTCTTTCGGTGACTATGAAATGAAACACCGAAATTTGGGAGTCCTGCAACGGTTACCTCCGCTGCAGACGATGGAAGCGCTACTTTTCGAGACCCTCTGGGTGGGCCTGGTCTTTCTCAGCCTGTCGATTACTTCCGGGTTTGTATTCCTGGAAGACATCGAGAGCCCCGGTCTAATTCACCATACTATTATCACCCTGGCTGCCTGGCTGGTGTTCGCGGTTTTGCTGTGGGGACGGCTTAGACTGGGATGGCGTGGACCTATTGCGTCCCGATGGACCCTGACTGGCTTCGTGCTTCTGGTCTTGGGATATTTTGGCAGCAAACTGATGCTCGAAATCATTCTCGCAAGGGTCTGATCCGGGGTCCATATTTGGGGTCGGAGTAAAAACTCTCAAGGTCATGGGTTACGGGTGTTTGTTGGTTGGGTTTTTACTCCGACCCCAAATACCAAATATACTTGACACCAACAAGTCTAATTCGATACAAATGGTGTCCGATTCTCTACATGAGGTCTGCCATTTTTGGACGATCCTTCTCTTGGAGCCTTATTTGGCTCCATGATCCTGTTAGTTATACTATCCGCATACTTTTCAGGTTCCGAGACCGCAATGATGGCACTCAACCGTTATCGGTTGAGGCACCTTGCTAACGAAGGACATAGAGGCGCAAAACGCGCCAGTAGACTTCTTGAACGACCGGACAGGTTGCTCGGAGTCATCCTTATCGGTAATAACTTCGTAAATTTTTCTGCCGCATCGATTGCAACAGTAGTCGCCCTTCGGCTAATTGGGGATAGCGGCGTAATTATCGCACCAATCGTCTGTACCTTCGTGTTCCTGATCTTTGCCGAAGTTGCTCCCAAGACGATTGCAGCCGCATACCCGGAAAAAATTGCACTGCCCTCCTCGCATATTCTGCAACTGCTCCTGTGGGTTACCTATCCACTTGTATGGTTGGTGAACGCTTTTGCCAACAGTTTACTGTGGTTGCTTGGCATTAAGCATGAAGAGGTTTTAGATGACCACCTGACCCGTGACGAACTTCGTACACTGATATTTGAAGGTTCGAAGATCGCGGATCATCCGCAGAACATGATGCTGGGTGTTTTGGATCTGGACAAGGTTACTGTCGATGACATCATGGTACCGCGTCATGAAATTGTCGGTATCGATATCGAAGATGACCTGGACGATATCGTCAATCAAATTTGCTCTGCACAACACACCAGAATGCCGGTATTTAGAGAGGACATCGATAAGGTTATCGGCGTGCTGCACCTGCGTAACGCAGCGAAATTTCTCACTGCCGAAGTGCTGACCAAAGCAGCGATACTGCAGGAAATAGACGACCCCTATTTCGTCCTGGAAAACACACCGCTGCAAACCCAGCTCTACAATTTTCAGCAACAGAAAGAAAGAATTGCACTGGTGGTAAACGAGTATGGCAATGTTGAGGGTATCGTCGCCCTCGAGGACATCCTCGAAGAAATCGTGGGGGAATTTACCACTGATCTCGCAGCAGTGGGAGTTGATATTCATCCCCAGGACGATGGCAGCTACCTGATCGATGGCGGCACGCACATCAGGTTGATCAACCGATCGCTGGGTTGGAATCTGCCGCTACGAGGCCCTAAAACGCTGAACGGTCTGATTACCGACTATCTGGAAACTATCCCCGAATCGAACATCTGCATGCTAATTGATAACTACCGGATCGAAATATTGCAGATTCAGGACAATATGATCCGTACGGCAAGAATCTCACTACCACCGGAATCCGATACGTCGAGTTGATCACCCCTGTCCACAACGCAACACTAGCTCGAATCTTGCGAAGAATCTCAGCCAGGAACTACTGCCACTTTCTGTTGATTGCGGCGATGATCGATTTAAACGCAGCAGTCGTTGTGTTCTGGCTTATGCCAACGCCATAGTACTTGTTCTGCTTGTCATCGCTGATCGAAAGGATGCAAATTGCCTGCGCCTCACTGCCCTCGTTTAGCGAATACTCCTGATAGTCTACAACCCTCAAAGGTTCGTTTAACGTATTGACCAGACCTTCAACAAACGCGTCAATCGGCCCGGAGCCTTCACCATGAATGTCTATCTCATTCTCGGCAACCTTAATTTTAGCGTCGCAGGCTTCCTTGTTGTCAGCAACGGACCGCACACGATAATCAATCAGTTGGTAGGGACCTTCGACTTCAATATATTCTTTTACGAACGCATCCCAGATCTGGTCGGGCTTCAGTTCTCCGCCAATAGACTCTGTAAGTTGTTGCACAATCGGACTGAACTCAAGCAAAACAGATCGCGGCAAAGATACACCGAAGTAATTTTCCAGTATAAACGCCACTCCGGCTTTCCCGGATTGACTGTTTACCCTGACAGTCTCTCGATAGGATCCACCCACATCGGTTGGGTCGATAGGCAGGTAAGGCACTTCCCAGGTGTCATCTCCTCCTGATTCCGCAAACGCCATGCCCTTTCTGATGGCGTCCTGGTGTGAACCTGAGAATGCAGTAAATACCAATTCACCCGCATAGGGTTGCCGCACGTGAATGGGAATTTTCGTGCACTCCTCAGAGACCGCTACAATTTTCCGCATATCAGAGAGGTACAGCTTCGGATCAATACCCTGAGAGAACATATTCATCGCCATGGTGATGAGGTCACAGTTTCCAGTGCGCTCGCCATTGCCGAACAGAGTCCCTTCGATCCGGTCCGCTCCCGCCATCAGGCCAAGCTCCGAAGCCGCAATTCCAGTTCCCCTGTCATTGTGGGTGTGCAGGCTGATGGTCGCGCATTCACGGTTGGGTAAATGTCGGACAAACCACTCCAGCTGATCCGCGTACACATTCGGCGTCGCCATTTCGACCGTCGAAGGAAGATTGAGTATGACTTTCCTGTCGAGGGTTGGTTGCCAAACCTCCATTACGGCAGCACAAATCTCTACGGCAAAATCCATTTCCGTCGCCGTGTAACTTTCCGGAGAATATTCGAGAATCACATTTGTGCCCGCAGCTTCAAGTTCCTTAACGAGCGTTTTCACTATCGTTACCGCATCGGTGGCAAGTTTGATCACCTCTTCACGGCTCATGTTAAACACCACTTTCCGTTGCAGGGTCGATGTGGAGTTATACAGATGGAAGATGACATTCCTGGCTCCAGAAACTGCCTCACAGGTTCTGGCGATCAACGCCTCGCGTGCCTGGCAAAGGACCTGAATGGTCACGTCATCAGGGACCAGGTCTTCCTCAATTATTTTCCTGACGAAATCGAAATCAGTTTGTGATGCTGCGGGAAAACCAACTTCTATTTCCTTGAATCCCAATTCCACCAGCAGGTCATACATTTTCTGCTTTTCATTCGGCGTCATGGGCTCAACCAGCGCCTGATTTCCATCTCGAAGGTCAACGCTGCACCATCGCGGCGCGGAGGTAATGACCTTATCCGGCCAGGTACGGTCCGATAAGGGGATTGGTTTGAACGGTTTGTACTTGTGGAATGGCATCTTTCCGGGAGATGCGCTTTCCTGTTTTACTGCCTGATCTTCTGCATTCATTTTGGTTGCCACTTAAATGTTTTGGAATGACTCCCACTATTATCTGGGACGACTATGTGGAACTACGGGAACGGTGCAGGAACTTAGACGGGCCGCCTACAACGGCAGTCGTAGCGCTAGATCAGTAAGGGCAATAGCAGGCAGCAGCAAAACAGTGTCGCTGTCAAAAGAAATCAAGGCGCTGGTAGATGCCAATTTCATGCCTGGGTAATCAGTTAAGTGGGTATCTAGCGGGAACTATAGCGCGGTCCATCCCCGATGCCAAGTTTGCAAAGTTGATTTGGGAGTTTTGCAGTCGGAGTAAAAACTCTCTATGTCGATGAGCGACTGGAATCTGCCTGTAGAGTTTTTACTCAGATCCCTAATTTACAACAGGCCGCAAGTCGGCTTTGTACCGTTTAAAGTTATCCACATAATGACGTGAGCTGAGTTCCAGATCGCCGATCTCTTCCGCGCTTAGCTGCCTGACCACTTTACCCGGCAAGCCCATGACCAGTGATCCGTCAGGGATCTCTTTTCCCGATGTGATTAGAGTGTTTGCACCGATCAGGCAATCCCTGCCAATTTTTACACCATCAAGAATGACGGCGTTAATGCCAATGAGAGAATTATCGCCAATTTCACATCCATGCAGCATGGCCTGATGCCCAACCGTGACACCTTTCCCTATGATGACACCGAAACCGTCTATGTCCGTATGTATGACCACACCATCTTGGATATTGGAGTTTTCACCAATCGTAATGATCTCGTTGTCTCCCCTGAGAACGGCGTTGAACCAGATACCCACGTTGTTCTCAAGTATCACCGAACCGATAACTACCGCATTATCCGCGACCCAGTAATCTTCACCCCGAAATTCCGGCTTACGTTCACCGAGACTGTAAATCATTCAATCTCCCACCCACTATTGACCTTTTTCTGGAGCTTACCACAGGCATCCTTGTTCAAATCTACCGCCATTCCCTTCACCATGAATTCCCACAAGATCATGGCGGTCAGCCCCCATATTCGAAATCCATCATAGTGATAAACCGGCACATGGTGAGTTTCTCCAAATCGCGAAACAACATCAGTCTGTGTTCGTGGATCATCCTTCAACCAGGACAATGGCAGGGTAAATATAGCTTCAATTTCATCCGGATTGGCGCTCAATTCAACGGGTTCTTCGATCAGGCCTACATAAGGCGTTACCATCAAGCCAAACTTTGAAATAAAGGGACGCAGTTCAGCAACGACGTTGCAGCTTTGAGGTGGCAAGGCGATCTCTTCCCATGCCTCCCGCAGCGCCGTCGTCAGCAGGGAATCATCTTCCGGATCCTGTTTACCGCCGGGCCACGCCACTTCACCCGCGTGGCTATCCAGGGTCGATGATCGTTGTGTCAGGACAAGTGCCGGTTCTGGTTGCGTCAAAACGGGAAGCAGAACCGCAGCTTTTTCCCTGTTCTGCTCGCCGTCAACCACTACATTACGGCTGTACCTCTTTAACCTGCGCTCTAATTCTTCAATCATGTTACGGCTACAAGTTGAATGTGGATGATTCACTTCCAGCTTAGCGTTTATACTGGGCAATATGAAATTCTGCAGCCAATGCGGTAAATCCGTTAGTCATCGAATCCCCGATGGGGATAATCGATACAGATACATTTGTGATGCCTGCGACACGATCCACTACCAGAATCCGCGGATAATCGCGGGATGTCTGCCCATCCACGAGAACAAGGTCCTCCTGTGCAAACGTTCAATTGATCCGCGCGCCCGGAAGTGGACATTACCCGCCGGATTTCTTGAAGATAGTGAAACCATCGCCCAGGGGGCGTTGCGGGAAACTTCAGAGGAAGCTAACGCCAATGTGGAAATTATTAACCTATATACCATCTTCAGCCTGCCGCACATCTCCCAGGTGTATATGTTCTTTCGCGCACAACTAACAGACCTGGACTTTAGTGCCGGGGAAGAAACCCTGGAAACCCGATTATTTGAAGAAGAAGAAATACCCTGGGATGAACTGGCATTCCCGGTTATTACACAGACCCTGACGCACTATTTTGAAGACAGGAAGAACGATTCCTTCCCGGTCCGTTCTCTGGAAATAATCATTGAGCGCTGATAAACGCCAGCGACCCAACACATTGCAGCGGCACTGAAGTGCCGCACGAAGATTAAGGAAAAGCTGATGAACAATAAAATATTTCTCATTCTGATTGCTGCAATGCTGACCTTACCGGGATGTGCGAATCTTGTGCAGGATCTGCGCAACGCTGTCGATGTATCCGGGGTTATCAAGGTTAAGGGGGAGAATGCGAACCTGACCCTGTATTTTTCTGACGCCGACAAACGCAATATTCTGGATTTTTACCAGGGAAGAAAAAGCAAGTCCAAAAAGACACCGCCAGGACTGGCGAAGAGAAAAAATCTTCCACCCGGACTGCAAAAACAAATCGAGCGCAATGGCCGGTTACCGGCGGGGCTTCAGGGTAGGGGATTGCCGGGTGATCTTGAACATCGACTAGACAGGTTACCGGGAGGCTACGTTCGCCTGGTGGTGGGAAGAGATATCGTCCTGGTGAACGAGAAAACGGGGATCGTACTCGATGTCATGATTGACGTGGTGCTCTAACAGCCTTGTCTTTGACGCCGGTCCCTATAAATACACGGTTGAAAGTATGCTGCAATGAGAAGGCATTTGGTGTATCACACCCTAAAATTACGCACAAAAACAGGTTTTGAACATCTACCAGCGCTAAAATGGCCTGCCAGCTATGTCATCAATGCCAGCTGGCTAATTGCATCCAACAATTCAGTCGCCTCATCATATTTTTGTCCATGAATAACGGTCGTTGCTCCTGCATCATCGTAGGCTTCCAATATTTCCCTGCACCGACCCGGGTCATTAAGAGGGAGCCCAGACATCACCACAACCTCAGGGTCGGGTCTGTGCGCGGCCTTCGTCTGTGCCTTGTAATCTTCGACTATCGGCTTTAAGGCATCAGGTTTCAAACCCATTGGCATCCAGCCATCGCCATATTTCACTGCCCGCTTAATCGCATGAGGTGCCGCACCACCGATAAGAATCGGCGGTTTCACTGGTCTCGGACTGAAGATAAAAGGTTGATCATGCTGAGTGACCACATGATTGTCGAACGCCTCCGTCAAGAACCGCAAAACCCGTTCTGAATCACGCACACGCTTTCGCAAGTCAAGACCCAGCGCTTTGAATTCACTCTGCATCCAGCCAATCCCAACCCCGAGCTTCACTCGCCCTGCCGCCAGTTCCTGCAGTGTCGCTATTAACTTCGCCGTAATCAGCGGTGGTCGGTAAGGCAGGATCAAAACGCCAGTACCCAGTTTGATTTTTTCAGTCTGGCCCGCAAGATAGGACAAGGTAATTAACGGATCGAGATACCGTCCACCAGAGCCTTCAGCATCGTCCGGAGGAATAGCAATGTGTTCGGTGATCCACAACGAATCGAGTCCTGCCTGGTCGGCGCAGATAGCACAATCTGAGATTATTTCACGCGTGGACTGGGGACCCATATTGCGAATGCTGATGCCTAGTTTCATTGTGATCTCCTTTATCCGGTTAATTGTTTCGAACGCACTCAACTGTCAATTTCTGACAATCCTTCAATTCACCCAGACCCGCGCATTCCGGAAAATCCTCATCCAGGGGCTGTCTTCATTCCATCCATGGGGATGCCATGAGTTCTGCACCTTGCGGAACACTCTTTCGGGGTGGGGCATCATCGCCGTAAAGCGGCCATCATCATTGGACACTGCGGTTATTCCTCCAGGGGAACCATTCGGATTCATTGGGTAGGAGGTCGCTTCATACAGATAGTTATCAACAAATCGCATGGCGACCTGTCCGCTTTTCTGCAATGACTCTGTTTCCGCCTCGTCGATTTCCGCTCTTCCTTCGCCGTGGGATACCACGATCGGCATGTGTGAACCTGCCATGCCTGACAAAAATAGTGAGGCGCTTTGCTGAACCTGCACAAGGACCAGGCGAGCTTCAAATTGTTCCGAACGGTTGGTTACAAACCGCGGCCATTGCTGTGCGCCTGGAATGAGCTCTTTTAACCTGGTGAACATCTGGCAACCATTGCAGACGCCAAGGCCGAATGTGTCGCCGCGATTGAAAAAATCAGCAAATGTATCCCGGGCCTGCTCATGGAACAAGATGGACTTTGCCCAACCTTCACCCGCACCAAGGACATCCCCATATGAAAATCCACCACAGGCGACCAGACCCTGGAAACTTTCCAGACTGGTCTGACCCGATAATATTTCACTCATGTGCAGGTCGATGGCAGCAAATCCGGCCCGGGTAAAAGCGGCAGCCATCTCTACCTGGCTGTTGACCCCCTGTTCCCGCAATATTGCGATCCTGGGTCTTGTTCCCGTTGCGATCATGGGCGCCGCGATATCTTCGTCAATATTGAAGGTCAGCTTCACGGACAAGCCGGGATCTTCATCATCGGCAATCACGGAAAATTCTTCATCGGCACAAGCTGGATTATCACGTAATTTTTGTATCTGATAGCTCACCTGGGACCAGCGTTCCTGCAGACTGCATCTGCTGCTTTTAAACAGCTTTGAGCCCTTGTGACTAACATGGATCGATTGCGCCGCCATTGGCGTTGCGACGATGCGGCAGCCAAGGCCAGCCTCCTGGATCTCCCTGACGGCAACATCAACTTCATCTTTGGCGATCTGTATGACCGCGCCGCATTCTTCGTTGAAGAGAAATTCGACCGGATGAGCGTCCGCTGGAACCTTGATATCGAGCCCTATCCTTCCGGCAAACGACATTTCCGCGAGCGTTGCCATCAGGCCGCCATCGGAACGATCGTGATAGGCGAGAATCCTGTTGCGAAAATTCGGTCGTTGCAGGAGCGCAAAAAAACTCACCAGCAATGCGGCATCCTCAACGTCTGGACATTCGTCACCCAATTCACAAAAACACTGTGCCAGGATTGAGCCTCCCAGGCGCTGTTTACCCTTTGCCAGGTCGATCAGCAGCAACCTGGAATCACCCTTCTGTAACTGCGGCGTCAGGGTCTCGCGAACATCCGTCACTGGCGCAAAGGCAGATATGATGACAGACAGGGGCGCCGTGACAGATTTTTCCTCTCCATCTTCCTGCCATCTGGTTTGCATCGACATGGAATCCTTGCCTACGGGAATACAGATACCCAGTTTGGGGCAAAGATCCAGTCCAACGGCTGCGACGCTCTGGTAAAGATTAGCGGCTTCACCGGGATGATCGACTGCAGACATCCAGTTTGCAGACAGTTTTACGTTTTGGATTCGCTCGATCCGAGCTGCAACAATATTGGTGAGCGCCTCGGCAACTGCCATCCTTCCCGATGCCGGACCATTCAGCAACGCGCATGGGGTGCGCTCTCCCATGGCCATGGCTTCGCCCCTGGTACTGTTGTAACCGCTGGTGGTGACGGCAACGTCCGCGACTGGTATTTGCCAGGGTCCAATCATCTGATCTCTGCACACCATCCCGCCAACACTCCGATCACCTATGGTCACCAGGAAATTCTTGTTGGCGACGGTGGGATGTCCCAGGACCCGGTCAATTGCGTCCCCGATCTCGACATCAGCACTGAAGGATTTCGTGTTCGCCGTTCTTGTTGTTGCATCTTTATGAAGTCGCGGCGCCTTGCCAAACAACACAGACATAGGCAGATCAACCGGCTTCGAATGGAGCAACCCATCGTTTACCAGTAAATGTGAATACCCTGTCGCCTCACCGACAATGGCAAAGGGGCATCTTTCCCTCTCGCAGATGGATATAAATAGAGGCAACTGTTTCACGGCTACGGCCAGCACATACCGTTCCTGGGCTTCATTGCACCAGATTTCAAGGGGTGACATGCCGGGTTCATCGTTGGGGATATCGCGCAGTTCGAATTTCCCGCCAACGCCACCATCTTTTACCAGCTCGGGTAAGGCATTGGAAAGCCCACCGGCACCAACATCATGAATAAACTGGATGGGATTCTGTTCCCCCAGTTGCCAGCATTGATCAATCACCTCCTGGCAGCGATGTTGCATTTCCGGATTGCCCCTCTGCACGCTGGCAAAGTCCAGGTCTGCATCACTGGCACCCGCGGCCATTGATGAGGCAGCACCACCACCCAACCCGATCAGCATGGCGGGCCCACCTAACACAATGAGTGAGGCGCCCTGCTCGATATCTTTTTGTTCTATGTGTTCGGCGCGGATATTACCCATCCCGCCGGCTATCATGATCGGCTTGTGATAACCACGAACCTCGCCGTTAAATTCCGCCTCAAAGCATCTAAAATAACCGCAGATATTCGGTCGCCCAAACTCATTATTAAATGCCGCTCCGCCGACAGGTGCTTTCGTCATGATGTCCAGGGCAGAGGAAATTCTGGCCGGTTTCCCGTAGGGGATTTCCCAGGGTTCAGCCAGCCCCGGAAGATTCAGGTTAGACACACTGTACCCGGTCAACCCCACTTTTAGCCTTGAGCCCCTGCCAACCGCGCCTTCATCCCTGATTTCACCACCGGAACCGGTC
>JACZXW010000025.1 GCA_022571415.1 Pseudomonadota bacterium | reverse complement strand
GCCAACAACCATTCCGGCGCACAACCACCGGGAGAGTTTGTTCAGCTTGGCCAGTACCTGCATGAACTGCGACTGTTCAAGAGCGCCCAGGAAATTGAGGTGATGCGCCAGGCAGCGGCGATTACGGCTGAAGCTCACAGTAGAGTCATGTCGGTTGCCAAGCCCGGACTGTATGAATATCAACTGGAAGCTGAACTGGAATATTGCTTTGCCCGCCATGGAGCGAGAACGCCTGCCTACCCGACTATAGTCGGTGGAGGCAGCAATGCGTGTGTCTTGCATTACATCCAAAATGACGATGTGCTCCGTAAAGGTGACCTGGTATTGGTTGATGCAGGGGGGGAGTACGAATCATATGCTGCCGATGTGACCCGTACATTCCCGGTGAGCGGAAAGTTCAGCAAAGCCCAGGCAGAGCTTTATGAGCTGGTCCTTGAGGCACAACAAGCGGCTATCGATCAGGTGCGACCGGGAAATCAATGGAATCAACCCCATGACGCCGCGGTGGCTGTCATTACCGCCGGATTAATCCGGCTGGGTTTACTGCAAGGGGAGGTTGATGACCTGATCGAGGCTGAAACCTATAAAAAATACTACATGCACAAGACGGGTCACTGGCTGGGTCTGGACGTCCACGATGTCGGCGAATACCGGGTGGGTGGGCAATGGCGCGTGTTTGAAACAGGCATGGTGACCACTATTGAGCCTGGACTTTATATTAGCGACGATTGCGATGAGGCCCCGGCCCGATATCGGGGCGTTGGTATCCGGATTGAAGATAATGTCCTGGTAACCAGGAGTGGAAACGAGATTCTTACGTCGTCGATTCCAAAGACAATAGCTGAAATCGAACGCCTGATGGCGCAGCCGTCTTGAGAAAAAAGAGATGAAGGAAGAAACAGACATCCTGATTGTTGGCGCTGGACTCACCGGACTCGCCCTGGCTGCTGCCCTGTCCGGCAGCAGGCTGAGGGTCACACTGTTAGATGCACGGGTCGAACCGGTTGCTGCTGGATTTGCTGTGAAGTCCAGTCGCGGTTTCAGACTAAAGTCGGGAATTGCGGCTAGAGTCAGCACGGTGAATCCAGGTGCTAAAAAATTTCTTACAAGAATAGGTGCCTGGAACAGGATTGCGCCGGATAGAATCTCGACGTTTAAAAAAATGCACGTATGGGATGGCCGCGGCACATCCCATATTGAATTTGGTGATAATGGCGCGTCGGCACTAGGGGATATAGTTGAAAACCAGCTGCTTGAAGCTGCCCTGATCGAAACTGTTGCAGTGGCGGGAAACATCCGGCTTGAATGGCAGGCAAAGCTATCAGAAGCCAATCGCGTCGAGGCCGGGTATGAAGTGCAACTGGATGATGGCCGGTACTTCAACTGCTCCCTGCTGGTGGGTGCTGATGGCGGAAATTCTCGTGTGCGCGAACTCTGCTCAATCCGTTCCATTGGCTGGCCTTACGATCAGGTCGCCCTGGTAACCACGGTAGAAACCGAATACGCCCACGAATCCGTTGCCCGTCAGTGTTTTACCGGGAATGGACCGTTGGCGTTCCTGCCCCTGGTGGATGCATATCTCTGTTCAATTGTTTGGTCAGTGCAAGATGCAACCGACCTGATGGCTTTGGCGAATAAGGATTTCTGTGAATTGCTGACGCGGTCCATTGAACACCGGTTGGGGTCCGTCCGAAGTACAGATAAGCGATTTACCTTCCCGCTCATCCATCAACACGCGCTGCAATATGTGGCCAGCCATGTCGCGCTTATAGGAGACGCTGCACATTTGATCCATCCACTGGCGGGTCAGGGAGCGAATTTGGGATTTGCCGATGCGAAAACACTCGCACAGGTGCTCGCAGGGGCAAGATTAGAAGGACGTTCTCCGGGTGATCTTGTGTTGTTAAAGCAATACCAGCGCCAGCGGCGGTTGGAGAATATTGTGATGGGGTCAGTGATGGAGGCATTCAAGCGGATCTATAGCCTGGATAATCCTGGTATCAATTGGCTGCGAAATACCGGCATGCGATTTGTGAACAACAATGACACGTTGAAATCATTGATTACCAGACTTGTCGCTGCAGATTAATTCCTCGGCCCAGAATATGACCGGAATAAGAGAAGGGTAAGACGTGCCTTAGCGATTTGAAGACCTTGAAAAAAACTACGCTGCATCGTGACGATGATTTGATTCACGGAGAATTGCAAAAAGATTACAATAGCGCGTTTTCCGGGAGCCGCGTGAGTTGATGGGTTCGAAAACTCCCCTTTATGAACAGCACGTTGAAGCTGGCGCCAAAATTGTTGATTTTGGCGGTTGGGATATGCCTGTTCACTATGGATCTCAAATTGGAGAACACAACAGGGTCCGACAAGACGTTGGCATGTTTGATGTTTCCCATATGACGATTGTTGATATCCGGGGTGCTGGCAGCAAAGCGTTGCTGAGCAGGCTTCTTGCCAATGACATTGGTAAATTGACCGAGAAAGGAAAAGCGCTGTACAGCGCCATGCTCAATGAAGATGGTGGCGTCCTGGACGACCTGATTGTCTATGTTGATGGCGACGACTATTTGATGGTCGTTAATTGTGCCACCCGGGAAAAAGATCTGCGCTGGATATCGGAGCAAGCCGAGGGGTTTGACTGTCTGGTGAGCGAAAGAGAGGGTTTTGCGATCATCGCGATACAGGGACCTAACGCCATCACGGTGATTAAGAACGTGGTGCAAAGTGATGTACGGGCTTTGATAGAATCACTTAAGGTATTTCAGGGAGGATATTGCGGCAGATGGTTCATTGCCAGGACTGGATACACAGGTGAGAAAGGGGTCGAAGTTATCTTGCCTGCAGATGACGCTGTGGGCCTGTGGCGTGACCTGAGCCAACGAGGCATACAACCGATTGGGCTGGGAGCGAGGGACACACTCCGTCTCGAGGCGGGGATGAACCTGTATGGCAGCGACATGGATGAATCTGTGACACCGTTGATTTCAAATATGGCTTCGACCGTGGTGATGGAAAACCATGAATTTATAGGCAAGGCAGCCTTGCAAGAACAGGTGCGAAGTGGAATTGAAGAGCAATTGGTGGGATTGGTGATGACTGCCAGGGGGGTGCTCAGGGCGCATTATCCCGTGTTTTGTGATGGTGTAAAAGTTGGCGAGATAACAAGCGGAGCTTTCTCTCCGACATTGCAGCACTCGGTCGCTCTTGCCCGGATATCGAAATCCCAGGGCGAGCTAACAGTGGAAATCAGGAACAAGCGCATAGCGGTACAGAAAGTGACACCCCCTTTTGTCCGCAATGGAAAACAGGTATATAAGACACAATAATATCGTTAGACACAGGACTTAGACATAGGACAATGAGATGGCGGAATTCCCGGCAGACCTGAAATTTGCGAAAACACATGAGTGGGCGAGACTCGAGGATGATGGCACAGTAACTGTCGGTATTTCTGATTATGCACAGGAAGCGCTGGGTGATGTGGTGTTTGTTGAGTTGCCCGACGTTGATGCAGCTCTCAACGCTCAGGGCGAGGCAGGCGTTGTCGAATCGGTTAAGGCAGCGTCCGATATCTATAGTCCCGTATCAGGAATTGTGATAGAAATTAACACGGAGTTGGAAGACAAACCCGAAATCGTCAATGAAGCACCTTACGCTGACGGCTGGTTCTTCAGGCTAACCCCCAGCGATAGCGATGAACTGAATTCGTTGCTGGGCTCCACGGACTATCAGCGACTCTGTGAAGAAGAAACTCATTAATCCATCATCCATTTCCGGTTAACAACCTAGGGATTTAATCCAATGCCATTTGTGCCGCACACCTATGAAGATGAGAAATTCATGCTGGATACTATTGGAGTGAATACCATAGAAGACCTGTTCGATGAAATACCCGAGGATTTACGCGCAGGTGAACTGTCACAGATTCCTGATGGTATTTCCGAAATGGAGTTGCTTCGCCTGATGCGTGAACGAGCAGAGTGCGATGAGGTTGCGCTGTCGTTCCTGGGGGCTGGTGCATATGAACACCACATCCCTGCTGCTGTCTGGGATCTGACCAGTCGTGGTGAATTTCTTACGGCCTATACACCCTACCAGGCTGAAGCCAGTCAGGGGCTGTTGCAACTGATCTATGAATATCAAACGATGATTTCCCGCTTGACTGCCATGGATGTGGCCAACGCATCGGTCTACGATGGGGCCTCCGCCATGGCAGAGGCGATGTTGATGGCGGTCAGGGCAAATCGAAAGTCTAAATCCAAGAAAATACTCTGTGCCGGTAATGTACATCCCGGATACCTTAAAGCATGCAGGACAATCGTCCGAAACCAGCGGATCGATATCGATATCATTGACTGGGATCTTGATTCCGGCAATCTCGATACAAACAGCCTGGGATCCGGCGAAGATTATGCAGCGCTGGTAATCTCCTACCCTAATTTTTTTGGCGGCCTGGAGGACGTGAACAGTCTGACGGACTGGGCTCATCAGGAAGGGGCGCTCGTGATTGCCGTTGTCAATCCCATGTCCCTAGGTTTGCTGAATCCTCCTGGTAATTGGGGCAGTGATGGCGCTGATATCGTGGTGGGTGAAGGTCAGCCGTTTGGTATTCCCGTGTCATCCGGCGGCCCTTATCTTGGCATCATGTGTTGCAGGAAAAGCATCGTCAGGCAGATGCCCGGAAGAATTGTCGGAAGAACCACTGACCTTGACGGCAAGGAAGGTTTCACTCTGACATTGCAGGCCAGGGAGCAACATATTCGGCGCGCAAAGGCGACGTCAAATATTTGTACGAACCAGGGGTTGTTGGTTACCGCCGCAACAATCTATATGAGCTTGATGGGAGACGAAGGTATTTATGAAGTTGCCAAACAAAGCCATCAAGGCTTGGTAAAATTGTTGGAAACAGCCAGCAGACTGCCAGGCGTCGAATCGAGATTCCCCGGAGCACATTTCCACGAGGCGGCGCTAAAGCTACCGGTTACAGCAAAAAAGATACTGGCCGGCATGGCAGAGCAAGGTATCCTGGGGGGATATGACCTGGGCCAGTTTAGTGAAGAGCTTGAAGATTGTGTACTGGTCAATGTTACAGAGACCAAAACCGCAGAGGATATAGAAAAGTTCGTCACCTGTTTGGCGAGTGTACTGGGGGTGCGATCCAATGCTGATCTTTGAGTTGAGCGGTAAGGGCAGGAGCGCCAAAGCCCAGTACAGGCGAACCGATACTGAAATCGAAATCCCAAAAAGTCATTTACGCAAGGAACCGGCAGGACTACCTGAGGTTTCTGAATTACAGGTTGTGCGACACTTCACTAACTTGTCAAAGAAAAATTTTTCCATTGATGGAGAGTTCTATCCCCTGGGTTCATGCACCATGAAGTACAACCCAAGGGGTACGCACAAGGCTGCAAGTATTCCTGGATTTCTCAACCGGCATCCACTTGCACCGGAAGCACAAAGTCAGGGCTACCTGGCGTGCCTGTTTGAACTGCAGGAATACCTGAAAGACGTGACTGGGATGCAAGTGATCTCACTCACGCCCATGGCTGGTGCTCAAGGTGAGTTTGCCGGGGTGGCGATGATTCGCGCCTACCACGACAAAAATAACGATACTGAGCGCAGTGAAATTCTCATTCCTTCTGCGGCGCACGGGACCAATCCCGCCACAGCGGTAATGTGTGGTTACACAGTTCGTGAAATTGCAGTTAATACAGAAGGTGATATAGATCTCGGTGATCTTAAGAAAGCCGTAGGTCCACAAACCGCTGGTCTGATGATGACCAATCCATCAACCTGCGGCGTGTTCGAGCGACAGATTCAGGAAATTTCAGCTGTAGTTCACGAGGCAGGCGGTCTGTTGTACTACGATGGCGCTAACCTGAATGCGATTTTAGGCAAAGTAAAACCAGGCGATATGGGTTTTGACGTACTCCATATGAATCTGCACAAGACTTTTGCCACGCCACATGGTGGTGGCGGTCCGGGTTCAGGCCCTGTCGGCGTGGGCTCGAGGTTGGCGCCATTTGTGCCGACCCCGATCGTCGGCAAGCGAGAACACGATGGCAAGGATTATTTTTACTGGCGCGATGAAAACGAAATCCCTGACTCTATTGGCAGTCTCTCTGCCTTCATGGGCAATGCGGGGATATTATTAAGGGCGTACGCCTATGCTAGATTGTTAGGGAAGGAGGGGATGCACAGGGTTGGAGAGTATGCGACTTTAAATGCGAACTACATGGCCCATCAAATGGAACAATCCGGATTTGAACTGGCTTATCCAAAGAGGCGAGCGACTCACGAATTCATCATCACGTTATCGAAAGAAGCAAAACGGGTCGGTGTCAATGCGATGGATTTTGCCAAACGACTGCTGGATTATGGCTATCACGCGCCAACAATATACTTCCCCCTGCTTGTGCCAGAATGTCTTCTGATTGAACCCACAGAAACAGAGAGTCTAAAAGACATTGACGGGTTTGTGGAGGCGATGAGATGCATTTTGCAGGAGGCAAATGATTGTCCCGAACGAGTCACTGGCGCGCCACACGACATGCCCGTTAGACGGCTTGACGATGTAAAGGCAGCCAGGAACCTTGATCTGGCGCTAGCCAAATAACGCCTCCTATCAGCGCGTGCCGTTTTCCAGTTTAAGCCGCAGGTCGTCAAGTTGATGCCCGAGTGCTGCAAATAACAGGGTAATGCGGGCAAGTTTGTCTTCGTCCGGACCGTCTGTAGCCAGAATATCCTTTGCCCCGGTTAGCGTCAGTCGATAATCAGCGGCGGTCTTTTGATCAAGCAGTGTGAATACCCGATCCATCGCAGTTTGCTCACCGGTCAGTTCACTCAGCACCCTGATCTGGACGTTTAGATTGCTCCAGGATGAGCCGCTGAATCGTGAATGACCAGCATTCTCATTGTCGATGTGATTGACCTCGGAAAATAGATTTTGCGTTTTTACTTGCAAACGTTGCAGCAGAGCTCTGAGCAACAGAAACCTGTTGTTTTCATCCAGGTCAGTTAGCAAATCACTGTCAGGCTGTTCAGTATCCCCGAACATTGTATCGATATCCTGTTTAAGCAATGCAGTAACAATATCGAGGGTCTGCCTTCGGCGCGCCTTTATTTCATCGCTTCCGATTGAGAAGTCGCTGATAGCGCGACTGAAGATGAGGAACTCCAGGGCATGAAAACCGAGGCTGACTTCCTGTAGATCGGTGATCCCATGCTGCGTTCTCAATGAGGTCTCGTTAATTGAGAGTGTCAGGTCGTTGATAATGCCGCTTTGTGGGTAGTCGGGAAGCGAATCCAGAAATCCTTCCTGGATAGGCCAGGCATCAATCTGAAAAATATTCCGGTTCTGGTTCGTAAACGAAAAAAAACTTGCTGCCAAAAAACCCTTGTGCGCTTTTAGCCAGTGCATTTGCATATCCTGCTGGCGTTCCGAGCGGGGATCTTCGAGAAAGTTATCCACGGAGATCTGAAACGCTTCGATGGAGATGACAGTACGATTTGAGTGATCGGAGTAAACTTCTTCGAATCTATCAACGATTTTTGTGATCAAACTCTGGTCGATTGAATCAAGGACGTGATTGCCAATAGATGCTTTGTCCGTGCTCTGCCCGCATCCTGCCAGCAGCACAGTCACCAATAGGGGCTTAAACAAAAGGAAAAGTGGAAATCGCATCGGTGGCACATTAACCTCGCAGGGAAATTATCTTCCATTGCCTTTTTTCAGCTTCAGTTTTCAGCCTTTCATCGGGATCCACTGCAACTGGATGATCCACCAATCTTAGCAGGGGCATGTCAGTGTGTGAGTCGGTGTAGAAAAAACTACCGCCTAAATCCAGGTCAACGCCCTCAAGCCATTGCTTCAGCCGCGTGACTTTACCCTCAGCAAAACTCGGGGTGCCTACAATATTGCCGGTATAACGATTATTCCTGATTTCGGGGTCAGGGGCGATCAAGGTGTCAATTCCCAGTGACTGCACGATAGGCGCAGTAATAAATTCAATGGTTGATGTGATGACAAGAAGAAAATCACCCGCTTCCTTATGGTGAGTAACCAACTGCCGGCCCCGAGGCAGAATGAGCGGTTCGATCACGGTTTCCATGAACTCTTTTCGATAAGCGTGTAGTTCTTCAAAGGAAAACCTGGTCAGGACCGAACAGGCGAAATCTAGGTAGGCACTGATGTCCAATTCACCCTGTTTGTATTGCTTGTAAAATTCGTCATTCAGGCGTCGATGCAATTGCGGGTCCACCAAGCCCTTTCTCACAACGAATTCTCCCCATTCATGATCACTGTCAGATGAGATCAGGGTTTCATCAAGGTCAAATATTGCGAGAGCCACGGAATACACCACATAAGATAAGAACCCTAGTGTAACTTTGCATCTATCGCGGTGAAACTGTAAATTTAAGCCACAATTGCTGCCAAACTGGTGTTGGAGCCCACATTGCTCAATTCTGAAGTTTCAGGGACAATGAAACGAAACCACAATGATCGAATGATCAAGAAAGGAAACCCGGCGTGATTGATGGTGATGGTTACAGACCTAATGTAGGAATCATAATAGCTAATGACCAGGGTCGAGTGTTGTGGGCCAGGCGCGTGGGTCAAGACGCATGGCAGTTTCCCCAGGGCGGGATAAATTCAGACGAATCTGTCGAAGAAGCCCTGTTCAGGGAATTGAAGGAGGAGACAGGGCTTGTTCCCGGGAACGTTGAGATAGTTGGATGCACCCGTGGCTGGCTGCGTTACAAGTTGCCTAAGAGATTGTTAAGGCAGAACTCATCCGCTTTCGTGGGTCAGAAACAAAAGTGGTACTTGTTGAAGATGCTGGTAGACGATGCGGCGGTATCTTTCAGCCATGCAGAAACGCCGGAGTTCGATTACTGGCGCTGGGTCAGTTACTGGTACCCTTTGGGTCAGGTGGTCTCCTTCAAACAGGAAGTCTACCGCAAAGCCATGAAGGAACTGGCGCCTGGTATTTCAAAGTGTTTCGTCTACTAATTCGTCTACCAGGAGGCTTCACGAGAGTGGAAATAAGCACTTCGCAGGTCAACCATGCTTGATGTTCTTCGCCGTGTAGTTCAGGAAGTTAATGCCGCCGGGGATTTGACCAAGGCGCTGGATATTATCGTGGATCGGGTCAGATCCGCGATGGGGACAGAAGTCTGTAGCGTCTATCTGCTGGATGAAGAGCGTAAGAAATATGTATTTATGGCGACCAGGGGTCTCAATCCTGCAGTCATCGGCAAAGTGACCCTGGAGCTGGGCGAGGGGCTGGTTGGCTACGTCGGCGAACGGGCAGAACCGATAAATCTGAAAGATGCCCAGAAGCATCCGAGAAATCGATATGTGGCCGAGATCGGGGAGGAGAAATATCACTCGTTCCTGGGTGTGCCCATTATCCATCATCGGAAAGTACTTGGCGTCCTGGTTGTTCAGCAGCAGAAAACACGCCGTTACGATGAGAGTGAGGAGGCATTTCTCATCACGCTGTCGGCCCAGCTAGCGGGTGTGATTGCCCATGCACGGGCGACAGGATCCTTGTCGCTATCTGAATCTAAGGACCTGCCCGTCAGTATTTTCGAGGGAATGGCGGGTGCGCCGGGAGTGGCCATTGGCACTGCAGCGGTTATTTTCCCACAGGCACAGCTTGATAATATTCCGATTAGAAAAATCAGAAACGTCCCCAAAGAAATAAAGCTGTTCAAAAAAGCTGTGGAAACCACCAAGGATGAAATCCGGAATACTTCAAGAAAGCTTGCTGATCGGTTACGACCGGAGGAGCTCGCCCTGTTTGAAGCCTACCTGCATATGCTTGATGACAGTGCTATTAGCGGAGAAGTCGTTGCCCGTATAAAACAGGGAGAATGGGCTCAGAGCGCCTTGTGCCATGTCATTCAGGAACATGTTGCCATGTTTGAAGCGATGGAGGATGAATACCTGCGGGAGCGGGGTGCGGATATTCGTGACCTGGGTACAAGGGTACTGGCACGTCTCCAGAGTAGCGATACCCGCAAGGTAAGATTTCCAAAAGACACGATTCTGGTTGGCGAAGAACTGGCTCCCGCAGATCTTGCCGCAGTTCCCAGAGACAAACTGGTGGGTCTGGTTTCAGTCAAAGGTTCCGGCACTTCCCATGTGGCCATTCTAGCCGAAGCCCTTGGGGTACCAACGGTAATGGGTGTGGAAGATTTGCCGACGCAGCTGCTTGACGGCAAACCCATGATCATTGATGGATTCCAGGGATCCATCATTACTTATCCCAGCAAGGAGCAGCTTGCCTATTACAGGAACATCGTCAAAGAAGAGGCAATGCTGGTAGAGGGGCTGGAAGAGTTAAAGGATAAAAGGTGCATCACGCCTGACGGTCACCGGGTCCGTCTATGGGTAAATACCGGTCTGATGGCGGATGTGGCAAGGTCCCTGGATAGGGGCGCAGAAGGTGTCGGACTCTATCGTACGGAAGTGCTTTTTATGATGAAGGATGCTTTTCCTACAGAAGAGGAGCAGCGGATTATTTACAGGGAACATTTGCTGGCGTTTGCTCCGAAAATGGTCACCATGCGAACCCTGGATATCGGCGGTGATAAGGCCTTATCTTACTTTCCCATTAAGGAGGAGAATCCTTTTCTCGGCTGGCGCGGGATCAGGGTCACGCTGGACCATCCGGAGATCTTCATCGCCCAGATACGGGCCATGATCAGAGCGAACGAAGGAATTGATGCGCATCTTAGAATTAGCTTGCCGATGGTGAGCTGCATTTCTGAAGTTGATGAGGCCAAAGCATTGATTGACAAATGTTATGCGGAAATTGTTGAAGAGGGGGTAAAAGTCAAAAAGCCGGATGTGGGCGTCATGATTGAAGTCCCCGCGGCGGTGTACCAGGCAAGAGAAATCGCCAGGCGGGTGGATTTCCTGTCAGTAGGTAGCAATGACCTGGTCCAGTATATGTTGGCGGTGGATCGAAACAATTCCCGTGTGGCTGAACTTTACCAAGAATTTCATCCGGCGGTATTACAGGCACTCAAACAGGTCGTTGATAGTGCTCACGCAGAGAAGAAAGGTATCGGTATTTGCGGGGAGATGGCCGGTAATCCGTCCGCCGCAGTGTTGCTCATGGCGATGGAATACGATGTTCTTTCGATGAACTCGATTAACCTGCCGATGGTTAAAAAAGCACTGATGACGATTGAACTGAAGAAGGCCAAAAAGATTCTTAACAAGGTGATGAAAATGGATAATGCTCACCAGATCAAAGACTATGTTGATGAACAGATGAGAAAAGCCGGTCTGGGACAGATTGTCCGTTCGAGACGAAACTGAAAAATTTATTTCAACTCAATGGAATAACTTCTCAGTTGTTTCGGTTTACCATTGTTCGAAAACACCTGCTCCTGGAATTTTGCCTTTCCCTGGGTAGAGATGCTCAGGACGGTCGCGGCACAGGTACCGTATTTGGCTGTGGCAATAAAGCTGTTGGAGAAGGCTTCACCATCTCCCTCATCGAATAGCAGTTCAAACAGTTTCTCATGGAGCTTTTCAGCATCGGTGTGATCGCGGATGATTTGCGCCATTTTCAAACGACCTTTATTCACTTTCGGCCAACTGCAGTCGAGCAGCTGGTTGCTTAGACCGTAGAAGCCTGGCTCGAGCTTCCTGATGCCATCGGCCCGGTTGCTGTAGTAGTACATGTGGGTCCCATCATCAACGATCAGGTTGAAACCGCGGTATTCACTCTCCCGGGCCTGGACTTCTTCCAGATAGTTTTTTACGGGATGATCCGAGGTGAGAAACGCGCTGGTTAACTCTCCTCGAGAACGTGGTGGCGCTGGATCTGCGGGCGTTTCCCGGAAATTGGTAACCGCGGCAAACCTGCCGTGGACGGTAATACCAAGCCAGGTACCGCCCATTTCGAGATCACGACCGGCCAATACCCCGGGGTGATCGTTCCAGTAATCAGCACCGCTCGCCGGCCGACCATAGAATTCGTCACGGTTGGCGGCGACCACCAATCGTAATTTATCGGTGGGTTGCACTGCAAAAATAATCAGACACATAAGAAGAAGTTGAACCAAAAAAGGGGAAAAGTTTATCACGAGTAATCGATATCAGGTTCCGGGATGAGGTTCATGCAGACAGGTACAGGAACGGACGGTGGTAAAAACATTTCGGGTTTTGCCGAGAGCGGCAAGTTGCTGGATAATGCGCCTTTTCCTGCAGCAGAGAATATTCATGTGGAACTACCCAGAGTTTGACCCGGTGGCTATCAGCCTGGGTCCTGTGAGCATTCACTGGTACGCCATCAGCTACCTGGTGGGTATTGGACTCGCCTGGTGGGTTCTGGGCGTGAAAAGTCGACGACAAAATCTTGGCTGGTCCGATGCAGCCATTTCTGATGTTGTCTTTTATGCGGTCCTCGGGATCATCTTGGGTGGCAGGATCGGCTATATGGTGTTTTACGGTCACGCCCAGATAGCGGCCGACCCTACGGTTTTGCTCAAGGTATGGCAGGGGGGCATGTCCTTTCATGGGGGGTTGATTGGAGTTTTTGTTGCGCTATGGATCTATGGCAGAAAGTATCGACGCGGCTTCTTTGAAGTAACCGACTTTATCGCTCCCAGCATTCCACTTGGGTTAGGCTGCGGGAGAATTGGCAATTTCATCAATGGGGAATTGCCAGGGCGCATCACGGAAGTGCCCTGGGCGGCCATCTATCCCGGCGAGGCTTTCGGTCGGCATCCTTCGAGCCTGTATCAGGCAATACTGGAAGGGCCGGTGTTGTTTGCCATCTTGTGGATTTTTGCAGCACGACCGAGGCCGACCATGGCAGTTTCCGGCCTGTTTCTAGTCGGATATGGATCACTGAGGTTCATATCAGAGCTGTTCAGGGAACCTGATCGTCATATGGGATTTATTGCCTTTCAATGGCTGACGCAAGGTCAACTGCTTTCAATACCGATGTTATTATTTGGCATAGCGTTCCTGGTGACCAGTTACAGGGCAACAGGATTTAAATAGAAGTTCATCACGACGATCAAAGCGATAGCACCTATGATTATCAAACCACGAATAAAGGGTTTCCTTTGTATTACCTCACATCCTCAGGGATGCGCAATGGATGTACAACGCCAGATCGAGTATGTGGTGAAGCAGGGGAAGATCGACAATGGACCAAAACGAGTCCTGATTGTCGGTGCATCTGGGGGCTATGGTCTTGCCTCCAGGATCAGTGCTGCCTTTGGCTGTGACGCGTCCACCGTCGGTGTCTTTTTTGAACGTCCGGCGGTGAAAAAGCGCACGGCTTCTGCAGGCTGGTACAAAACAGCGGCGTTTACTAACAAGGCTGGCGCGAAAGGTCTGTATGCGAAAAACATCAATGGAGATGCGTTTTCAGAAGAGGTTAAACAGGCGGCGATTGCACTCATCAAGAAGGATCTTGGACAGGTGGATATGGTGGTGTATTCATTAGCGGCGCCAGCACGACAATTACCTGATGGGTCGCTGGTGAGGTCCACCCTGAAACCAATCGGTGAATCGTTTACGGGCATGACCATTGACTTCAACACCGCAGAGCTTAGGGCCATCAGCCTGGAGCCGGCGAATCCGCTGGAGGTGGCAGATACTATCAGGGTGATGGGCGGCGAGGACTGGGAGCTGTGGATTGAGGCGATGCTTGAGGCAGGGGTTCTGGCGGATGGCTGCGTTACCACAAACTATACGTATATTGGCAGTAAGGTGACCTGGCCTATTTATTATCGAGGCACTATTGGCAAGGCGAAAGAAGACCTGGACCGGGCGGCAAAAGCGCTGCATGAGCCAATGTCGCGGGTCAACGGCAAGGCGCATGTGGTGGTGATGAAGGGCCTGCTCACTCAAGCCGCGTCTGCAATTCCGGGCATGTCGGTCTATCTTTCGCTGCTGTTCAAGGCGATGAAACGCGCGGGGACTCATGAAGGATGTATTGAGCAGACGACGCGATTGTTTGCAACACAGCTCTTTTCAGCAGGCGATCTCAGGCTGGATGAACAGGCACGAATACGTATGGATGATCTTGAACTAGCAGATGACATACAGGCGTATGTACAGGATAACTGGACGGCGGTGAACACGGCGAGCCTGTCTGAGCTGACCGATTTTGCCGGATATCGTCAGGCTTTCCTGGAACTGCACGGATTTGGAATTGAAGGCGTTGATTATGATGCTGATGTTGATCCTGTGGAGGATATGGATCTTGTATTTGGCGCCTGATGTATCTTAGGGCGAAAGGCGGAAAAACCAACAAGGTCAAATACCGATATCCTACGTAATCTTCAGTTCAAACCGGTACCCAAATTGGCTGATCGCGTCATGATGCGGGTATGGTACTGCAGGCTAATCTACATCATCTTATTCGCACAATTCATCGGGCAAGGGTTTTTGCCTACTGCATTTCTGTCCTGATTCTTGCCAGCCGGATGTTATACATCCAGGCTTCTGTCCCTTATGTACTCTTTTTGATGTGCCTGCTTGTCTACCCGCACTTTAACAGTTACTTCTGCGGTCGTGTCAGTAACACTGCTGCGGGAGCGCGTTATGCCCTGTTGCCAGATGGTTGTCTAGTGGGTGTCATGGTAGTGGTTGCGGAATTTAACCTGCTGGTTTGTGTGGCTTTCGTCGCGGCCTTGGTGATGGGCACCCTGATGGTGGCAAAACCCAGGATGCTGATTATCAACCTTGCCCTTTTGCTGGCTTCCGGAGCCTTATCAATTGTTTTCCTGGAACCCGACGTTAATACAGAGGGGTGGCCGGTCACCAATATTCTGTCTTCAATATTGATCGTTGGATATGGAGGGCTGGTTGCTAGTCTCGGTTTTGTCGAGACTTCAGATCTCGAAAAGCGAAGGCGAGAAATCGATAGAGACAAGTTTGCCCTCCAGGGAATCTACAATCGATTGCGTCCCTACGTTTCTCCGCAATTAGTCGCGTCTCTTGAAATCGCCGGGAATATGTCGACTTCACGAAAAAAAATCACTGTCTTTTTTTCAGACATCGAAGGATTTACGGGACTGATGGACACGCTTCCAGAGGCTCTGATCACTCGTATCTTGAATGAATACCTGAACGAAATGGCCGAGATTGCGATTGCTCACGGCGGTACTGTAGATAAATTTATTGGCGATGGTGTCATGATTTTCTTTGGTGCCCCGGATTCCAGAGGACATGGTCAGGACGCCGTCGCCTGTGTACGAATGGCGGTTGCCATGTGCGTCAAGCTCGAAGAACTGAGGCGTAAATGGATTGGAGATGGGATCCCGGCGGGGTTACATATTCGTATGGGCGTGCATTCCGGCTACTGTGCAGTGGGTAATTTTGGCTCGAAGCAACGTATGGACTATACCGCAATTGGAGGCGTGGTTAACCTGGCCAGTCGGCTCGAGAGAGCTGCGGATCGGGATGCGATCCTGGTCTCCATGGATACCTGGGAACTGGTCAAAGGGGAGCTGCAGGGCGAAATGAAGCCGCCTATCCGTGTCAAGGGTATCGCAGGCGCAATACCTGTTGTTGCCATTAAGGGAGTGCAGAAAAGTGAAACTTCTGTTGCGTTGCCCCGGTTCAGGTTAATGAGCGCTAATTCAGATCCGCAGGTATAATTTGTCTCTTTACTGAGAAATTTGGAAAATTATGGACTCGGTGTTGTACAACTCAACATTCCTTAAAGCTTGTCGGGGCGAAAAAACGGATCACACGCCTATCTGGCTCAATCGCCAGGCGGGTCGCTATATGGAGGAGTATCACCAGGTCAAGGGTAATACAAAAAGTCTCGACTTCTTCAAGACGCCACATCTGGCTGCCCAGGTAACCTGCGATGCTCAGCGAATTCTCGGTGTGGATGCGGCCATTTTGTTCGCAGACCTCTTGCCTATTCTTGAACCCATGGGTCTGGTTCTGGATTATCTGCCTGGGGTCGGTCCCAATATTGATAATCCCGTCAGGACTAATGCGGACATTGATGCGCTCAGCATCCAGAATTCTTCTGAGGCTATGCCTTACATCGCAGAGGCCATTCAGCTTATCCGCAGGGAGCTGCCGCAGGAAATTCCGCTCATTGGTTTTGGAGGCGCCCCGTTTACGCTGGCTTCATACGCTATCGAAGGAAAAGGTTCTCGAAATTACGTATTTGTAAAACGCTTGATGTATGGCGATGAAGTTGCCTGGCATGAATTGTTGACAAAAATAACAACCATTACCATTGATTACCTGAATTACCAGATTGATTCGGGCGTCCAGGCTGTGCAGATTTTTGACAGCTGGGTTGGATGTCTTTCACCTTTCGATTATCGCGAATATGTCTTACCCCATAGCCGAAGGCTCATCGAAAACATATCCGGAAGAGTACCTATCATTCATTTCGGAACCGGTAATCCTGCCCTGTTGCCGCTGATGGCTGAGGCGGGGGGCGATGTCATGGCACTGGATTGGCGTGCGCCACTGGTAGAGAGTTGGGACAAGCTTGGCGCGACATCAGTGCAGGGAAACCTGGACCCCATTGTACTGTGTGCCGACAGGAGTGCTGTGATCAGAACAGCCACGGCGTTGCTAGATGAGGTGAACGGAAGGCCGGGACACATATTCAACCTGGGTCATGGCATCATCCCGGAAACCCCGGTGGATAACGTTAAAGTGCTGGTTGACCTTGTTCAGGAATACCAGGTTTAGCCTGTGGCGCCTCAATCAACAAGGCAGTCGTAAATGTACACACCCCGGCATTTTGAAATAATCGATAAGGATGAGATATTCGCGTTTATTGAATAAAATTCGTTTGGCCAACTTGTTTCATCTGTTGAAGGCAGGTTGTTTTCCAAACTTATGCCTTTTCTGCTCAGCGGTGACAGGTCAAAGCGGTTTCCTAAAATACTTGGAATTTCGCTGATAGTTATATAACGATTTTCTACTATCTGGCAACTCGGACATTTCTCCTTCAATAAATCCGTGTTCGACGAACCAGTGGGCGGAGTGGGTAGTCAGAACGAACAAGCTGGACAGGCTAAGCTTTCTGGCTCTGCTTTCGATAGATGACAATAACTGTTCAGCACGATTATCATTTCTGTAATCGGGATGAGTCGCGAGACACGCCAGTTCGCCCTTTGCCTCAAAAACGTTCAGGGCACCACAGCATACGATTAAACCGTCACGTTCGATGACGGTGAACTGGTCGATTTCTGCCTCGATGAGTTCCCGCGACCTTTTTACCAGCATTCCCTGTTCTTCAAGAGGGGCGATGAGTTCTATGATGCCTGGCACATCTTCCGGTGTCGCTTTACGTATCTGCTCGTAACTGACTCTAGTAATCTGGGTACCTGACCCGTCGCGGGTAAACAATTCTTCCAGCAATGCTCCGTCTTCGGCATAGCTCACGATGTGGCAGCGATTTACGCCACTATGACAAGCCCGGCAGGTGAGAGAAAATAATTGTTCCTCGGAAGGGTTCATACTCATTGCGGCAGCATGGTCTGTTTGTAGCTCGCTGATGACATTTCCATCCTGGTCCCTGATCCCGCCTTCACTGCTGAAGTAAATAAGTTTTTCGGCTGTTAAAGCGATGGATACATCGGCAGCCAGAGATATTGAATCAAGATTGAAGATCTCTCCTGATGGCGAATAGCCGAGAGGTGAGATAAGGACGATGGCGCCATTGTCTAATTGTTGGCGAATCGCATCCCTGTTAATTCGCCTTGTTGAGCCTGTATTGTGAAAATCCTTCCCGTTGACAATTCCAATAGGTTTGGCTTTTACGAAATTTCCTGAAATAACGTTGATGCTGGATCCGTGCATGGGTGAATTGACAAGTCCCATACTCAATCTGGCTTCTATGTTCGCTTTGACACCAGCGATGGTTTCTGTAATGTCTTTCAGTAGTTCTGGTGTGGTAATTCGTTTTCCATCCAGCATTTCCCAGGACTTTGACAGGCCCTCGAGCTGGCGGTCTATTTGAGGCACTGCACCATGCACCAGTACGAGCCTGACGCCAAGACTGTTTAACAGTGCGATATCGCTGATAATATTAGACAGGTTCGCAGATTCCATCGCATCCCCGCCAAGATACAAAACAAAAGTTTTGTTCCTATGTGCGTTAATGTAGGGCGATGAATCCCTGAACCACTTGATATGATGTTGATGGTCGCTCATGTAACAGGTTAGCCTTCACAACAGAACTGGAAAACGAGGCGTCGGATTATATCAACAGTAGGGTCAAGGTGGTTAAGGGGAATGAATTCGTTTGGTTGATGTGCCTGTTCGATAGAACCCGGACCAAGAACAACTGTCTCTATGCCAAGCGTTTTCAGGAACGGAGCCTCGGTGGCAAATGCGACCGGCCCGGCTGAACTGCCAGATATTTGTTCTACCAGGGTGAGAAGCTCCTTTTTGTCGTTTTCGAAGGGAGGCACGGCAGGATGCATCAGACTCAGGTCACACTCGAGGCCGGAGTCCTGCAATTTTACTGCGAGGCGCTGCTTGAGTGATTGCAGCATCTCATCATTGTCCATACCGGGAAGGACACGGACATCAAAGGAAAGTTCCACATGGTCGCATATGCGATTGGGGTTGTCTCCGCCATGAATACAGCCCAGGTTGAGGGTCGGATAGGCCACATTGAAGTCGTCGTTAGTATATTTGGACTTGATGTCGTTCCTGTATTGAATTAACTCTTCAATCAGTATCGCTGTTCCATCAAGCGCATTGTTGCCCAGCTCAGGATCTGATGAATGCCCCGAGGTCCCGGTAATTAACGCTTGCAGCATCATGATGCCCTTGTGCTGATTAACGGGTTTCAATCCGGTGGGTTCACCTATCATGGCGAAACGGGCGCTGGATAAATCAGCAGAGGTCAGCGCTCTCGCGCCGCTCATCGTGGATTCTTCGTCAGCAGTGGCTAGTATAATAAGCGGGTGCTTGAAGTCTTTTTCCAGTAACGGCTGCAACGCGTCAATGGCGAGAGCAAAGAAACTCTTCATGTCACAAGTGCCCAGGCCATACCAGCGATCATCTTTTTCAGTGACGGAAAATGGATCGGACTGCCACAAATCTTCGTCCAGGGGGACGGTATCAGTGTGACCGGATAAAACAAAAGCATTGTCTCCGGACCCCCTTTTTGCGATCAGGTTGGCCTTGCCAGGTTTCCCGCTGATGGGGTTAATTGTAATTTCAAAGCCCAGCGGTTGCAGCCAGTTTGCCAGGATATGAATGACGTCAAGATTACTCTGGTCGAATTGTTCCTGGGTGCTGCTGATGGACGGTGTGGAAACGAGTTGATTGACCATTTCCTTTAACCCGGGACTCTGCTGCATAGGTTTATTTTTTGATTTGGCTGATTTTGGGAAGTCAGTGTAACAATTTTTTACCGATGCAGCGTTCACCCGGGCTGCAGGGAAAAGCAAGGAGAAAAGGTGTAAGCTTGAAGCCGATTAAAACGGAATTATGGAAGGTGTGGTGGGACTTCAGGAAGTTGACGCCAATAAACCAGACATTACTCTAAACCTCCGCTCGTTACTCAACGACCTGATAGCGGATGGTCGATTGTCAGTCAGTGATGCTGATCAGCTCAGCATGAAAACAAGATCCAGGGATCAACTTAACTGGCATCCCCTGGAACTGATTGCCGAAGATCCAGTTGAAGACCAGAAGAGTCCGGGTCAGCTTCTCGATATCGAAGCGCTGACCCTGTGGCTGTGCGAAAAGGCCAATCAGCCTTACAAGCGAATTGACCCGCTGAAAATAGACTCCCAGGTTGTAACCAAAGTCATGTCTGCCGAATTCGCGCGACGGCACGAGATCCTGGCGATCGATGTACTCGATGATGAAGTTGTTATCGTCAGCGCTCAACCTTATGTGTCTGCGTGGGAAGCCACTATCGGTCAGTCCCAGCCGGGTAAGGTAATCACCCGAATGATCGCCAATCCTGCAGATATCCGGCAGTACACCAATGAGTTCTATACCATGGCGAGGTCGGTTAACCAGGCCTCGGCGCTCGGCTTAAATGTCAGTTCCCTGAGCAACCTGGAACAGATGCTGGAACTTGGCCAGATGGATTCCCTGGAAGCGAACGATGCGCACATCGTTAATATTGTTGACTGGCTGTTGGGGTATGCGTTTAGCCAGAGAGCGAGTGATATTCACCTTGAACCCCGACGCGATAAGGGAAGAGTCCGCTTCAGGATTGATGGCGTACTGCATTTGGTTTATCAACTGCCGCCGCCGGTCATGACGGCAGTAACGAGCCGTCTTAAGACGCTCGGGAGAATGGATGTAGCAGAAAAAAGGCGTCCACAGGATGGTCGCCTGAAGACAAAAACCCAGGATGGGCATGAAGTGGAACTCAGGTTATCCACGCTGCCGACGGCCCATGGTGAAAAGATGGTACTGCGTATCTTTGATCCGGATATTCTGCTCAAAACTTTCGGTGAACTCGGCCTGGAGAATGAAGACTACGATCGCTGGGAAGCGATGGTTCGAAATCCAAACGGTATCGTACTGGTCACTGGTCCCACGGGCTCAGGTAAGACGACAACCTTGTATACCAGCCTGAAACAACTGGCGACGGATGACGTTAATGTCTGCACCATCGAAGATCCAATCGAAATGGTTGAGCCCAGCTTTAACCAGATGCAGGTTCAGCCCAATATTGGGCTGAATTTTGCCGATGGGGTTCGCGCTCTGCTTAGACAGGATCCGGACATTATCATGGTGGGTGAGATCAGGGACCTTGAAACAGCAGAGATGGCGATCCAGGCCGCGCTGACTGGCCACCTTGTGATCTCTACCCTGCATACCAATGACGCTCCGTTAGCCGTAACCAGGTTGCTGGAACTCGGAGTGGCGCCCTATCTGATCAAGGCAACGGTCCTTGGCATTATGGCCCAACGGCTGGTACGAACGTTGTGTCCCCATTGCAAGGCGTCGGGTGATATGGACCCTGATGGTTGGAAGGTGCTGACCGCGCCGTGGAAAGTAAAAATGCCAACGCAGATGAATCAACCAATAGGCTGCCTCGAGTGCCGTGATACAGGTTACATGGGCAGGCAAGGCATCTACGAACTTTTACCGATTACTGATGCGATCAAGGCTCATATTCGTGCTGACGTAAACATCGGCAAACTCCGGATTTCTGCCATGAAAGAAGGCATGAAAACCCTGCGCTTGAGTGGAGCCCATAAAGTGAGTGCGGGAGATACTACCATTGCCGAGGTGTTACGTGTCGCACCCTTTTCCGGCGTAGAGTAAAACGGATAAACCGGCTAGATGGGCCAGGAGCTTGAACCGCAGGTCGCCAGTCTGTTGGTCAACCAATCGAAAGAAGTCATTCAGCAGTTTCTCCGGGTCTGTCGGCTAAGTGATTATGTTCACCATGGAGTGACGCACCATGGTGATATCGTGGGAGAACTGGCGAGGTCCGGTGATCTGGTAAGTCCCTATGAAAAAGGCGCGTTGAATAACCTCATCCGAAATCTCCTGGATCATTCTGTTCAAGTCAGGGAGTTTGACTCGATTCTGCGGCGAGCCCGGCGTCGGGAAATGATCCGAATTATTTTCAGGGACTTTTCTCGACGGGCAGACCTCCTGGAAACCACGAAAGACCTGTCAGAACTGGCTGAAACCTGTATTGCGCAAAGTCTTGAGTACCATTTTCAGGCAGCTTGCCGGAAATATGGACTGCCTGAATCTGCTGATGGGGTCACCCAGGAAATGTGTGTGCTGGCTCTAGGTAAACTTGGCGCATGGGAGCTCAATCTCTCATCGGATGTCGATCTTATTTTTATGTATGGCGAACAGGGATTTGCTGTTTCTGCGTCTGGAAAGAGAACCAGCAATCAGGAATTTTTTCTTCGTGTCTCGCGGCAATTGATCGCCTCGCTCAGTGTCACAACGGAGGACGGATTCGTATTTCGGGTGGATATGCGTCTGCGTCCCTATGGTGGGAGTAGTGCGCTCATCATGCACCGGGCGGCCCTGGAGAAATACTATGTTGAACAAGGCCGGGACTGGGAACGATATGCATTTATCAAAGCCAGGGCTGTGGCAGGTAACTTGGCGCTCGGCGAAAGCTTTCTGGATTGGCTGAGGCCGTTCGTTTATCGAAAACATCTCGACTATGGGGCGATTGAGTCTTTGCGCGAGATGAAACGGCTGATTGACAGGCAGGTTGAACTTAAACACCTTGATCAGGATTTGAAGCTTGGCGCGGGTGGAATCCGCGAAGTAGAGTTTATTGCTCAGGCTAACCAGCTGGTATTTGGTGGCAGCAATTTGCGGCTGCAGGAGTGTCGATTGCGATCCGCAATGAAGGTAATTCGAGAAGACGAATATCTGCCAGGAGAAGACGTACGATCACTGGAAGATGCCTACGTTTTCTTGCGCAATTCCGAACATGCCATACAGGGTGAAAATGACCAGCAAACACAGATGTTGCCGGAATCGGAGTTGTCCCAGTCTCGTCTCGCAGAGGTAATGGGGTTCACCGACTGGCAGGAGTATTTAAACGTCCTCGACGGCCATCGTCGGGCCGTTAGCCGATGTTTCTCGCTGCTGATGAGCGGGAACCACATCGATGCGGAAAACCTGGTAGAGGATAATCTGTTATGGCTCAATATCTGTGCAGACCCGGATTCGCCTGAGGCCCGGGAGCTGTTGTCGAAGGCAGGGTTTGCGGCACCGGAAACGGTTGCGAAACAGCTGGCAGAATTCCTGGACCGGGTTAATGAACTTCAACAGATAGCCCAGGAGAGGGTCAGAAAGTTAATGCCTGTTCTTCTCGCTCTCACCACAAGGCAACAAAATCCTGACGTGACATTGACGCGGCTGTTACCCATATTTGAATCCATTTTGCGTCGAAGCACCTACCTTGCGTATTTGCTTGAAAATGCAGACGCGTTGAAGCGAACAGTTGACCTTTGTGCAATGAGTCCATGGGTCGCTGCCCAGCTTAGTGAACATCCGATCCTGTTATATGAATTGTCCGGCAGGAACAACGATGAATCCATCGAAAAGCACGAATTGGCAAGGCAACTCAATAACATGATGATGGTTCTTGCAGAGGATGACCTGGAATCTCAGATGGATACCTTAAGGCAATTCAAAAATGCTGCGGTGCTCCGGATTGCAGCGTTTGAACTTCTGGCGTTGCTGCCAGTGATGAAAGCGTCCGATGCGCTTACGGAAATTGCTGAACTGGTTTTACAGAAGTCATTTGAATTAGCCTCGCAGCAATTAGTTAGCAAGCATGGTCAACCGCGTGGAAACGGGTCAGACAATCGTCCCGGGCGATTTGCGATTATCGCCTATGGCAAATTGGGAGGGATTGAACTGGCGTACGGATCCGACCTGGACCTGGTATTTCTTTTCGATGGTGATGTCCATGGCAACACCGATGGGAATGTACCCATTAACAACAATGTATTCTTTTCGCGCCTTGCGCAACGGCTCATTCATATCCTGACCGTGTTCACCCGGTTTGGTGTACTTTATAAAGTGGATATGCGCTTGCGGCCCTCCGGTAGCAAAGGACCCATGGTCGTTACTATTGGAGCCTTTGAGAAATATCTCAAAAATGACGCCTGGACCTGGGAGCACCAGGCCCTTGTTCGAGCCAGATTTGTCGCAGGAGATCGCGCCCTGGGCGAGAAGTTTGTGGAAATTCGCCGCCGCGTGTTAGCTCTGCCCCGGGATCATGAGAAGTTAAAAAATGATGTACTGGATATGAGGCAGAAGATGCGAGACCACTTATCCAATAAACTTCCTGCCAACATCAGTGAAGACGGTGATGTGCCGCTGGGATTTGACCTGAAACATGATATCGGGGCTATTGTTGATATTGAATTTATGGTCCAATACGCGGTTCTCGCATGGACCCCTGAACACGCCGGCCTTGCCCGGTGGACAGACAAAATGCGGGTATTGGATGAATTGGGAAAACTGGGTCTGTTCAGCGCTGATGAAACCAGGTTATTGCAGAAGGCGTATCTTGCGTTTCGATCTGTCGTTCACTATCAGTGGTTAGGTGGAGAGCTGGCTTCGTTTGACCAACTGCAGGAATACCGGCGGGCTGTGGTTTCCATCTGGCAAAAATATATGATGCTGGGATCACCGATTCACTTAAAATAGACCATCGAATAATACGGGAAATTTAGATGACAGATTCGTTAGACGACAGAGATGGCGTGATCTGGTTTGACGGGGAACTTGTACCCTGGCGAGAGGCAAAGGTGCATGTCCTTACGCATACCTTGCACTATGGGCTCGGTGTATTTGAAGGTGTGCGTGCATACGCCACGAAGCGGGGACCCGTGATATTTCGTTTGGAAGACCACACGGCGAGACTGTTCCGCTCGGCACATATACTCAATTTTACCATTCCGTACACCAGGGACGAAATCAGCAACGCGCAGATCCAGGTGGTCAAAGAAAATGGTCTCAAGGAAGCCTACCTTCGCCCGATGTGTTTCTACGGGTCTGAAGCTCTGGGGTTAAGGGCGGAGGGGTTACAGTCCCACTGCATCATCGCGGCTTGGGAATGGCCAAACTATATGTCGCCGGAGGCAAGAGTTGAGGGCATTAAGGTAAGGACCTCCTCCTTTACCAGACATCATGTCAATATCACGATGTGCAAGGCAAAGGCTAACGGTAACTATATTAATTCCATGATGGCGCTGAGAGAAGCGCTAGATAGTGGTTGCGATGAAGCTTTGCTGCTGGACAACGAAGGTTATGTTTCCGAAGGCAGTGGGGAAAACATCTTTCTGGTGCAAAATGGAAAGCTTGTTACGCCGGAACTTGCTTCATGTCTGGAAGGGATTACGCGAGACACGGTAATCTCCTTAGCTCAAGAATTAAATATCGAGGTTAGGGAAAAACGCATCACCAGGGATGAGGTGTATATTGCTGACGAGGCATTTTTTACCGGAACTGCTGCGGAGGTATTGCCGATTCGGGAGCTCGATGGCCGGGTGATCGGTAATGGTGGCCGTGGTCCCCTGACGGAAAAACTGCAAACCATGTATTTTGACCAGGTGATGGGCAAGAGGGTTGAACACCCTCAGTGGTCAACCCTGGTTCTTCATTAAGAACCGCTGACGGCTCCTGCAGAAAAAATGAAAGACCGGGTTCTTGTCGTTGGTCCGTCCTGGGTCGGCGACATGGTGATGGCGCAGACACTTTTCAAATCACTCGTATCTACCAGACCCCACGTAACAATAGATGTAATGGCGCCTGCGGCAGCGTTAGCAGTGACCACAAGAATGCCAGAAGTTGACCGAAGTATTCTGTTTGAAATGGGTCATGGTGAACTGAGGTTGTTGTATCGACGCCGATTTGCGAAATCTCTTAAAGATTATCAGCAAGCGATCGTCCTGCCTAACTCGGCAAAATCCTGTCTGGTGCCTTTTTTTGCCGGGATAGAGACTCGAACAGGGTACCTGGGTGAGATGCGCTACTACCTGTTGAACGATATCCGCGTACTGGATAAACGGCGGTTGCCGCGTATGGTTGACCGTTTTGTTGCGTTAGGGGATGAACGAACCCCGGCGAAAATAAATTATCCGGAACTGAAGCTTGATCTGAAAAATCAGGAGGAATGTCTCTCACGATTTAAACTGGTGATGGATCGGCCAGTGTTGAGTATTTGTCCGGGGGCGGAGTTTGGTGAAGCAAAAAAATGGCCAGAAGAGCATTACGCCAATTTAGCCAACTTCAGTATCGAACAAGGTATGCAGGTATGGATATTTGGTTCTCCCGGTGATGAGCGGATTGCAATGCAAATTAGAAATGGTGTCAAAAGGCAGGAGCATTGTCACAATCTTGCCGGTAAGACGACCTTGCTTGATGTCGTGGACCTGATGGCTCTTTCCCGGCTGGTCGTCAGCAACGATACAGGACTGATGCATATTGCGGCGGCAGTGGGTTGCGAAACGACCGTGCTGTATGGCTCGACCTCACCTGCGTTTACGCCCCCACTGACGAAGAAAGTAAGAATCATTAGTGAAGAACTCTCCTGTAGCCCTTGTTTTAAAAGGACATGCCCGCTTGGACATAAGGATTGCTTGAATAAACTTGACCCCAAACGGTTGCATCGGGTCGTTGATCATGTGTTGAGCCAGACTTCGTGAAGGTCCTGCTCGTCAAGATGTCTTCCATGGGAGATGTAGTACATACGCTGCCCGCTATCGTTGAAGCCGCGAATAAGATGCCGGGTATCAGTTTTCACTGGGTTATTGAGGAGAGTTTCAGGACTATTGCAGAGATTCACCCACTGGTGGATGAAGTCATTCCGGTTGCGATTCGCAGATGGAGAAAAAGCTGGCGGGCGTCTCTTGTGAGTGGGGAAATTACAGCCTTTTATCGCACCCTGAAACAGCATCACTATGATCTCATCATTGATGCGCAGGGACTGATAAAAAGCGCCATCGTCAGTTTGTTGGCGTCGGGTCCAGTGGCGGGATTCAGCCGGCAATCTGTTCGCGAACCTGCCGCCAGTTTGATCTATGGTCGATCGATAATTGTGGATAAGAATCTTCATGCCGTCGAACGTCAACGTCATCTGTTTGCCGGTTTACTTGGCTATGAAGTAAGCGGACAGGTGGATTATGGCCTGAAATCGGCGCATGAAGTCAGCCGGGTTTCCAAAACGATCATGTTGATGCATGGCACCAGCTGGGAATCCAAATTGTGGCCGGAAGTTTCCTGGCGCTCGCTGTGTAAGATGATTCTCGAAGATGGCTATGAGGTGTTGATTCCATCGGGTAACAGCCGAGAATCGAGGCGCGCAGCGTTTATTGCGGAAAATACGAGGGCGACGGTGCTGCCGTCGATGCCATTGGCGGAACTCATCTCGCTCATGGAAACCTGCATGGCGGCGGTTTCTGTCGACACAGGACTTGGCCATCTGGCCAGTGCGCTGGATCTGCCTCTAGTCGCCTTGTATGGCGCAACTGATCCGGTCCTGACCGGCGTTTATGGTGAACATCAAAGTGTGATAGTTAGCGATCACTTACCATGTATTCCTTGCAGGAAAAGAATATGCCAGTATCCGGTTGCGGCCTATTCGAGTAAGATTTACCCCCCATGCTTCGAGCAAACAACCCCGGAGTCGGTTTGGCAAGCGTTGCAGTTAGAAATCAAAAAAGCGAACCGGCTGCCAGCCTGAAACTGGCGTTTTGTCTTTATAAGTACTTTCCGTACGGGGGTTTGCAACGGGATTTCATTCGCATAGCGAAGGAATGTCAACGAAGAGGCCATCACATCCGGGTCTACACCCTGGTCTGGCGAGGTGACATTCCGGACGGGTTTGAGGTGGTCATCGTTCCGGTAGACGCGCTGACTAACCATACCCGTTATGAGAGATTCTTTTACTGGGTCCAGGACGCGCTACGCAATAACCCGGTCGATGGAGTCGTTGGTATCAACAAGATGCCGGGACTGGACGTCTACTACGCGGCCGATTCCTGCTATGAGGAAAAGGCGCAGTCCCAGCGGGGCTGGCTGTATCGGTTGTTACCTCGCTACCGGCACTTTGCCAAGTTTGAAAAGGCAGTGTTTGCGGAAAATTGCGATACAGAAGTCCTGCTGATTTCGAAATCGCAAATACCGTTTTTCGAAAAGTACTACCAGACTCCGACCGCACGCACACATTTTCTGCCACCCGGTATATCCAGAGATCGAATTGCGCCGCACAACGCAGATGAAATAAGGGCGAACAAGCGACTGGAGCTCGGTATTGCTGACGACGAATATATGTTGTTGGCAGCGGGATCAGGGTTTATCAAGAAAGGTTTGAAGCGTGGTCTATATGCGTTGAGGTCTCTGCCGAAAGATGTCCGGGCTAAAACAAAGCTGTTTGTGATAGGTGAAGACAACCCGGCTCCCTTTAAGAGAATGATCCTGGCGTTAGGGCTACGCAAACAGGTAACGTTTTTATCCGGTCGCGATGATGTCCCGGATATTCTGCTGGCGGGTGATATCTTGTTGCATCCGGCACTTGATGAGAATGCGGGTATCATCCTGTTGGAGGCGATCGTCGCCGGACTCCCGGTTCTGGCTACGGATAATTGTGGTTGGGGCCATTATGTCACTGAGTCCAAAGTTGGCTGCCTGATTGAGAGCCCCTTCAAACAGTCGGCCCTCAATGAAAAACTGCTGGAAATGCTGAACGGCCGAGAGGAAGATATTGTTGGCATGC
>JACZXW010000024.1 GCA_022571415.1 Pseudomonadota bacterium | reverse complement strand
GCCAGTGTCATAAACGAATATGTCACCGTTAGGGAATTTGGTAACAGATGCATGACCTGCACCTGTATCTATCACGGTAATTTCGACCTGTGCGGCCAGAACAACTTGAGCAAAGAAAAGCACTGAGAAAAACAGCGAGAATTTGGACATGACAACCTCCTTGTGTCGAGTACGTCAATACTCTAACGAACTAGCTTGGTCTTTTCCACCTCGCGGAAACTTGCAGAAGATTTGCAGAAAGCGATTGGCAAAAACAGCCTAAGCTGACCAATTTGGGAACAAGCACCATGACCTTCAGTTTATATAAATCAACGACTTAAGCAGTTGATCTGGTAGCGCTGATACTTACGAAGCAACTGCTCTACCAACTGAGCTATTCCGGCATCCCTAGAAAATTATAGCCGGGTAAAAACACCAGCGTCGTCCATGAGAAACGCGACCGGATCGCCGCCCTGGGCATGAGTCGCCGTGACGGTGAAGCCGCTGGTCCGGGTGCATTCAGGTGACGTTGCGTCCGTGGTACAGGTCACAACATAAGTAATGTCATCGATACTGGCCCGCGGATCCCAATCCAGCACATCAAGGTCTTTTAATCCACCAGCAACATCTGGATTGCTGGGGTTATAGGTACCTTCAACATACTCCCCCTCCCTGAGCCTGCGATCTGCCTGAAACAGCCGAATGGACTGAATTCCATCTGTCATATTAGCGACCCGCGCTGCGGTTACATAATCCTGATACATGGGGAAAGCGATCGCAGCGATGATACCAATGATGCCGACTGCAATCATCAATTCGATGAGTGAAAATCCCTGCGCTCGTGCCCTTTTTTGCATGAATCTGTCTCCTCTATGGTGTTGGCCATGATACAGGAAACAAAAAATCGCGCGAATCCCTAAAAAGACGCCTTATAAAAATGAAGCCAAAAAACCGGGAGAGGCAAGCCGCTCCCGGTCCTTCTAAAAAGCTGAATTCAGCTGATTATAGCGCTACCTTACAACTGATCAGAAGCGAGTATAGTTGCCGTCTCTGTAGTGAAGTCCTGGTATGCAGGTCTGACAATGGTCACTCCGTCGCCATCTCCAGTTACGCCAACAACTCCAAGGTCATCATCTACAGCTGCCTGATACGCCAGTGTACCGCCTGGCGCCAGGTTCCCACCAGGATTGAAAATCTCAATCCATCCGGGACCATCGGTGGGCACTGTAGAGGTCAAGCCTAGTGCCACCTGTGTATTACCTTTCACGAAAGTTGAACGCGAAGAACGTATAGCTTCCTGATAGTGAGAAGTTACTTTGGTCATATTGGCTGTCTTGATGTAATCCTGATAGGCAGGCAAGGCAACCGCAGCGAGAATACCGATAATCGCGACCACGATCATCAATTCGATCAAGGTAAAACCTTGTTGCAGTTTATTAATCATTGAACTAACTCCTAAATAATAATTGAAGACTGCCATTAACGATTGTCGATCATTTGTTTCAGTCTGACTCCAGCTGCTGCAATAGCTGTGCCATCCCATATGAACCACTCTACAACCGTTGGTCGGGAGAATGTGACGATGCAGGGTCAATTGTACCCTGACCGTGGCACACCTTCTGTGTCAATATGTGACAAAATTTGTCACCTGACACTGTCTCTCATTCGCAATTGAGTCCATACTATCAAGGTGTTGCCCCTACTCGACACGCAGCAGGGTGAAATGTAAACTTCCGATTCGAACTGAATCCGCGTGGGACGGATATTCGTTAGTTTCAACTACCATCGGGACTAGATAATTATGGCCGCAAACCCAATTCAATTGAGCGGACTCGCTCGACGCCTGGTCGAAGATGATTTGCTCGGAGATACAGCCGCAAAAGAAGCCTCAGAAGAAGCCACCAAAGCCCGCGTACCCTTTGTCACTCATCTCGTTGCCAATGACCTGGTCAGTGCCAGGGATATAGCGAATTCAGCTTCCCAGGAATTTGGCACACCCTTGATCGATATTTCGGCGTTCGACATTGAATCTGTTCCGAAAAATCTCGTCGATGACAAACTTATCCGCGCAAACCATGCGATGCCCATATTTCACAGGGGCAATCGACTCTTCGTCGCAGTATCCGACCCCACCAACCGCAAGGGTCTCGACGACATCAGATTCCATACCGGTATTACAACCGAAGAAGTCCTGGTAGAAGAGAACAAGCTCAGTGCTTTCATCGACGCCTATCTTGACTCCCAGGACAGTGGTGGTCTTGGCGATCTGGGTGACGAAGATGTTGACCTGGATCTGGAAGCAGTAGATGAACAAGGGGGCGGGGAGGAAGCTGACGAGGGTACCGCCGCCGATGACACACCAGTCGTACGATTCATCAACAAGATGCTGATGGATGCGATCAAAAAGGGTTCATCAGACCTGCATTTCGAGCCATTCGAGAAAGCCTATCGTGTTCGTTTTCGAACTGATGGTGTCCTGCACGAGGTGGCACGACCACCTGTCAATCTGGCACCGCGGATTTCGGCGCGTTTGAAAGTCATGTCACAAATGGATATTTCCGAACGCCGGGTTCCCCAGGACGGGCGTATTAAATTAAAGATTTCCAAAACAAAATCCATCGACTTTCGCGTCAACACGCTGCCGGTGCTCTTCGGCGAGAAGGTGGTGCTCAGGATCCTGGATCCAAGTTCAGCCAAGATGGGTATCGATGCCCTCGGCTATGAGGACGACCAGAAAGCATTGTATATGGATGCGCTGATGAAACCCCAGGGTATGTTCCTGGTCACCGGCCCCACAGGTTCTGGCAAGACGGTATCCCTGTACACCGGGATAAACATCCTGAATACACCGGAACTGAACATTTCCACCGCTGAAGATCCGGTTGAAATTAATCTGGAAGGCATTAACCAGTGTCCTATAAATACCAGGGTTGGCCTGGATTTCTCCGAGGCACTGAGGGCCTTCCTGCGCCAGGATCCGGATATCATCATGGTAGGGGAGATTCGTGACCTTGAAACTGCGTCAATCGCAATCAAGGCTGCACAGACCGGCCACATGGTCATGTCGACCCTGCATACCAACAGTGCGCCCGAGACCCTGACCCGATTACGTAACATGGGTGTGGCAGCATTTAACCTTGCCACGTCGATTAACCTTATTGTTGCCCAGCGACTCGGTCGGCGCTTATGTGATTGCAAAACAAAGATGGATGTCCCCAAGAGCGCGTTACTCGAGAAAGGATTCACCGAAGAGCAGCTGGCTGAAAATTTTGACATGTTTGCGCCGAATGGATGCGACAAATGTATGAATGGTTATAAGGGCCGGATAGGCATTTATGAGGTCATGAGAATAACCAAGAGGATCTCCAAGATGATCATGGAAGACGCCAACGCCCTGCAGATAGCAGAAGTTAGCGTGGAGGAAGGATTCGACACCATCTATATATCCGGTTTGCGCAAGGTAATCAGCGGCGCAACCAGCCTCGAAGAGATCAACCGCGTGACCAGCGGACACTAGGCAGGAGTTAACCAATGGCAGCAGCGAATCAGGTTTTTGCGTGGGAGGGAACGGACAAGTCCGGCCGCAAAACCAAAGGTGAGATTACCAGCAGTAACGCCAACGTCGCCAAGGCGGAACTTCGCAAGCAGGGAATTAATCCTACATCGGTAAAAAAGAAGGGCCGCGGATTCAGCCTTAAAGGTTTCGGCGCGAAAATAACACCGGGAGATATCGCGCTGTTCACCCGGCAGCTGGCTACTATGATGAAAGCCGGCGTACCCCTGGTACAGTCCTTTGAGATCGTTGCGGACGGCGTGGACAATCCCATGATGAAGGATCTGATTCTGAAGATCAGGGATGAGGTATCTGCCGGTAATTCATTCGCCTACGCCATCAAAGCCCAGCCGAGAGAGTATTTTGATGAGCTGTTTTGCAACCTGATCGATGCCGGTGAACAGTCAGGTGCCCTGGAAACCATGCTCCTGCGTCTTGCCGATTACAAGGAAAAGACAGAAGCAATTAAGGCAAAAATCAAGAGCGCCATGAGCTACCCCATCTCCATCCTGGTGGTGGCCAGTGTCGTATCCGGTATCCTGCTGATTAAAGTGGTACCTCAGTTCGAGGAAATATTTGCCGGTTTCGGTGCGGAGCTGCCTGAATTCACCCAGATGGTGGTGGATATGTCCCGCTTCATGACCGAATGGTGGTTTGTCATCGTGGCGATCATCGGCGGCTCTCTCTATGCGTACAAGCAGGCGCACAAACGTTCCCAAAAAATACGCGATGGTCAGGAAAGGTTGATGCTAAAACTGCCCGTACTTGGGGATCTTCTCGATAAATCCTGTGTGGCTCGCTTCGCCAGAACACTATCGACCACGTTCGCAGCCGGTGTACCCCTGGTTGATGCACTGGAATCGGTATCAGGCGCCGTGGGTAACGTCATTTACAAGGAAGCAGTCCTGCAGATGAAGGAAGACGTGGCCAGCGGTCTGCAGTTGAATTACTCCATGAAGCAGGTCGGCGTATTCCCCAATATGGTGATTCAGATGGTCGCCATTGGTGAAGAATCCGGTGCCCTGGACAGCATGCTGGATAAGTCGGCAACCTACTATGAAGAACAGGTCGACAACGCAGTTGACGGGCTCACCAGTATGATGGAACCCATCATTATGTCATTCCTTGGCGTCGTGATCGGCGGTCTGATCATCGCCATGTATCTGCCTATTTTCTCCATGGGAGACGCCATAAGCGGCGGCGGATAAGATAAACCCCGCAGCCATTCTCCAATACCTTACTTTCCTGCAGGCAGACTTTCCTGCGCTTGTTTATTCCATCGCCTTTATGTTCGGTACCATCATCGGCAGTTTTCTCAACGTCGTCGTTTTTCGTTTACCTGTGATGCTGGAGCAGGACTGGAAACAGCAAGCCAACGAGATACTTGGCAACAAAGTGGAACCTGACGAGGGTACTTTCAATCTCGTTTTCCCGAATTCTCATTGCCCCAGCTGCAACCATGGCATCAGACCCCGGGAAAACATTCCGCTGCTGAGTTTTATCTTTCTCAGGGGAAAGTGCGCCCACTGCGGGGTGTCCATTCCCGCGAGGTATCCCGCGGTAGAACTGCTTGCCGGTATGATGACCGTGGTTATCATCATGTTTTTTGGCGCAACTCCACTGGGCCTGTCAGCTTGCATCCTCACCTGGGCGCTGATTGCACTTTCGCTCATCGACTACGACACACAATTGCTGCCGGACAATATTACCCTGCCATTATTGTGGCTGGGTCTGGTAGTCAATTATTACGGCGTTGTCACGAACCTGCAGGACGCATTTATCGGTGCCTGTCTGGGATACCTCAGCCTGTGGTCTGTATTTCATCTTTTTAAACTCGTCACTGGCAAGGATGGTATGGGGTATGGAGATTTCAAGCTGCTCGCCATGCTCGGTGCGTGGATGGGTTGGCAATCTCTTCCACTCATTATCATCCTCTCGTCCCTGGCGGGTGCCCTGCTCGGCGGTAGCCTTATCCTCCTGGGTCGGGACAAGGCCAAACCCATTCCATTCGGCCCTTATCTCGCCATCGCCGGATGGATCGCGCTGATCTGGGGCGACGAGATAACCCGCTCTTACCTGCAATTTGCCGGTCTGTAGATGGCGGGGTTCGTGGTCGGTCTGACAGGCGGAATCGGTAGCGGCAAGACCACAGTGTCCAATCTGTTCGCAAGACTCGGCATAGAAATCGCAGACGCGGATGTCGTTGCTCGAACCATCGTTGAACCTGGCAAATCCGCACACGAGGCGATCAGGGAACGGTTTGGCGAATCAATATTGCTGCACGACGGCAGCCTCAACCGGGCGAAGTTAAGAGAAATCGTATTTAGCAATAACAGCGATCGCAAGTGGCTTGAAAACCTGACTCACGGTCCCATTGTCCAGCAGTTGCGGGAAATCATTGCATCGGCAACATCGCCCTACTCTGTTCTGGTGCTGTCGGCGGGTAGCGGCCGTTCACCCATGATCAACAAAATGCTGGTCATCGATGTACCGGAAGCACTGCAAATCAGCCGTGTCACGGAGCGTGACAACAATAGCATTGAGCAGATCAAGGCGATTATAAAGACCCAACCAAGCAGACAGGAGCGGCTCGGCTGGGCCGATGACATTATCACCAATGACGGATCCCTTGAAAATCTGCGGCCCGAGGTAGAACATCTCAACCATAAGTATCTAATCCTGGCGGCTGATCATGGCTGATGTCATCGTAAAGTGTCCAACTTGTGATAAGGCGGTTGCCTGGATCTCATCAAGCACCTACCGGCCCTTCTGCTCAGATCGTTGCCGGATCATTGATCTTGGAGAATGGGCAGATGGCAAACGAACAATTCCAGCGGATGCGGACCATGATGATGTGACCGCATCAGATCTGGATCGGGAATAAATGACCGGCGTATCTCTTGCCTAATCCATACCATATAAGATTTGTTGCGTTAGAAGTTAAGAAAATATCAACAGGGTTCCCTTGCCGCAGGTCGTGCGCGCCCCCGGGCGTAAAAGCGAAGCACTGAAAGACGAGGGAGGGGGCCGCCATCGGACCCGCCAGGGGGGGCTCGCGAGGAAGTGAAGGGAGCCCGAGGGGGGACGCCTGGTCGGCTGCGAGCCAGCGAAGGTACGGCAACCCTGTTGATATTTTCTGGAGGTGGCGATGAATTGTTTGTTATTAAACCAGTGCTATTCGAGTAGGTTGGCGTGAGCTTCTCCTGTCAGGTTCTGTATTCGGCGTTGATGCGTACATACTCGTGGGATAAATCACTGGTCCACACGGTTTCCTCGTAATCGCCCGATTTGAGGTCAACTGTAATCGTGATCTCGTCCGCTGACATGACTTCAGCCCCCATGGACTCTTCGTAGCCCGGGTCTCTTGTACCATCGGTCATTAACCGCACATCACCGATATAGACATCAAGTTTCGAGATATCGATATCGACCGGCGCTTTGCCGATCGCCATCACGATCCGGCCCCAATTCGCATCACCGGCAAAGATGGCAGTCTTCATCAATGGTGAATTGGCGATCGCATAGGCGATAGACAGACAACTTTCCTGTTTCACACCATTGATTACACGTACTGCAACAAATTTAGTTGCGCCTTCTGCATCACGAATAATGCCTTGCGCCAACTCGATCATCAGCTCTTCCAGAAGCTGGTAAAACTCAACCCTGCCTTCTGAATCTTCAACTGAGACCCCGGAGACACCCGTTGCCGTCAACATACATGAGTCGTTAGTGGAAGTGTCACTATCAACGGTGATCCTGTTGAAAGATTTGTTGACAGCTTGTTCTAACAATTCCTGCAAGGTGTTCCGGCTCACAGAGACATCAGTTGCTATATAGGACAGCATGGTCGCCATGTTAGGCTGAATCATTCCGGCGCCTTTGGCGATACCCGTAATGGTAATCTTTTTACCTAGAATCTCTTTTTGCCGCGACGCGATTTTAGGCCTGGTATCTGTGGTCATTATTCCCCTGGCAGCCTCAAGCCAGTTATTCTCCTGCAATCGCGGCAGCAGATCGTGCAACGCATCGGTAATCCGCGACACAGGTAGTCGCTCGCCAATCACACCGGTCGAGAAAGGAATAATCTCTTCAGGCCTCACCCCAGCCAGTTGCGACAGCGTTTTACAGCAGTTCAGTGAGTCTGCAATGCCCTCATCACCTGTGGCTGCGTTGGCATTGCCGCTGTTGACAATAAAATACCTGGCAGATATCTGCTTCAGGTGTCTTCTGCCTACTTCGACCGGCGCGGCGGCGAACAGGTTTTTTGTAAAAACCGCCGCAGTGACACTTCCTTCAACAAACTCATACATCACCAGATCATCGACACCCTCCGATTTGATGCCACAGGCAAACGCAGCCATCCTGACTCCAGGCACTACATGAAAGTCAAAATTGGCCTCCCCAACTGCCATCAGTTCAGTTTTCCATGGCAGGTTTTGTATTTTTTCCCGGAACCACAGGGACAGGGTTCGTTTCTGCCTATCTTTCTTTCGCGCCGGACGAAAGGAGTCTTGGCAACGGGTAGGTCCGCATCTTCGCCCATTGAGCTGCTGTTGTCCTTGAGGAAATTGAGTTGACTTCTTGCCGCAGCCTCCCTGCGTCTTCGGTCCATTTCTTCAACATCTTCAGCAGGCTGGAACTGTACCCTGGACAGGAAGCGAATCACCTCAACCTTCACATTGTTAAGCAGCTCTTCAAAAAGCTCGAAGGCTTCCCTTTTGTATTCCTGTTTCGGCTGCTTCTGCGCATAGGCCCGAAGGTGAATTCCCTGGCGCAGGTAATCCATCGAAGCAAGATGCTCTTTCCACAAGGTATCAACGATATCCAGCATGATTCGTTTCTCGAACAAGCGAATGTCCGGTCCAATTTGTTTTTCCTTCTCCTCATAACTAGCCCGAACTACACCGTGGATCTTATCTCTCAGTGTTTCCTCATGCAGGCTCTCATCTTCATCAAGCCACTTTTGCAGGGGTAAGCTGGTATTGAACTCGGTATGCAGCGCCTGCTCCAGACCGGCGATGTCCCATTGTTCCTCAAGGCTCTGTGGTGGAATAAATCCATCGATTACCTGTTCGATAACATCGTCCCATAAGACATTGATTGTCTCCGATATATCGTCGGCTTCCATCAACTCCTTACGTTGACCATAAATCATCTGCCTCTGATCGTTGGCAACATCATCGTATTCCAGCAGCTGCTTCCGGATATCGAAGTTTCTTCCCTCGACTTTTCGCTGGGCCTTTTCGATGGCGCTGGTTACCATCTTATGTTCGATAGCCTCTCCTTTTTCCATACCCAGCGATTGCATCAGGCTCCGGACACGGTCAGAGGCAAAGATGCGCATCAGGTTATCTTCAAGGGACAGATAAAATCGAGAGTATCCCGGGTCGCCTTGCCTTCCCGATCGACCACGAAGCTGATTATCTATGCGTCGGCTTTCATGCCTTTCCGTGCCGATGACATGCAGGCCGCCCGCCTCGATGACCAGCTGATGGCTTTTCTTCCATTCAGCTTTGATGGCACTGATTTTTACCTCATCGGGATGCTCAAGCCGGGCTATTTCCGCCTCCCAGCTTCCCCCCAGGATAATATCCGTGCCACGGCCTGCCATGTTCGTCGCGATCGTCAGTGTGCCAGGCTTGCCAGCCTGGGCAATTATTTCCGCTTCCTTTTCATGAAACTTGGCGTTCAGCACACTGTGCTTTATTTTCTTTTTATTCAGCAGATCCGACAGCAGTTCTGAAGTTTCGATAGATGCAGTACCCACCAGGACCGGTGCGTTTTTCGCCAGGCATTCTCTGATTTCTTCGACAATCGCTTCAAACTTCTCTTCCTGGGTCAGGTAGATGAGATCGTTGAGATCATCTCGAATCATCGGCAGGTTTGTGGGAATCACCACAACATCGAGTCCATAAATCTGCCTGAATTCAAACGCTTCGGTATCAGCGGTGCCTGTCATCCCTGCCAATTTGTTGTAAAGGCGAAAGTAGTTCTGGAATGTAGTAGACGCCAGGGTCTGGCTCTCATTGGTAATGGTGACTTTTTCCTTTGCCTCGATTGCCTGATGTATTCCTCCGGACCAGCGCCTACCAGGCATGGTACGCCCGGTATGTTCATCAACGATCACTATTTCATTATCTTTAAGTATGTAGTCAACATCCCTGCGGAACAGGCAATGCGCTTTTAGAGACGAGTGGACATGATGTAAAAGCGTGAGATTCGTCGATCCATACAGGCTTTCCCCTTCTCGCAGAAGGCCTTTCCTGGTCAGCAGATCTTCGATTTTAACGTGACCATCTTCCGTCAGTTCAACGTCCCGCTGCTTTTCATCGACGAAGTAGTCTCCCGGGGGTTCAAACTCGTTAGCTATGTCTTCCGGTGTTTTCTCCTGCTGGGTCAGCTGGGGTACGATGGAATTGATGGCTTTGTACACTTCTGACGTGTTCTCGACGCCACCGGAAATGATGAGCGGTGTACGCGCCTCATCAATCAGAATCGAATCAACCTCATCCACAATGGAATAATTAAGTTCCCGCTGCACTTTCTCCTCCAGGGAAAAGGCCATGTTGTCCCGGAGGTAGTCAAATCCAAATTCGTTGTTGGTACCATAAGTGATATCCGCGCGGTAGGCAGCCTTTTTCTCGTCCAGTGATTGCCCGGAATAAACTACACCCAATGTCATGCCCAGGGCTTCATACAAGGGACCCATCCACTGGCATCCCCATTTCGCCAGATAGTCGTTGACAGTGACCAGATGTACGCCGCGAGAGGTCAAAGCGTTGAGATACAGGGCCAGTGTCGCCACAAGTGTCTTGCCTTCACCGGTGCGCATCTCCGCTATCCGACCCTCGTGCAGGGTGATCCCTCCAACCATCTGGACATCGAACATGCGCATCTTTAAGGTTCGTTTCCCTGCCTCACGGACCACCGCGAACGCTTCCGGCAACAGATCTTCCAGGGTTGCACCATGTCCGAGTTGTTCCTGAAATTTGAATCTCTTGTCCCGAATCGCACTATCGTCGAGTTTTTCAAATTCTTCCTCGAAAATATTAATGCGAGCAACGATCTTGCCCATGCGCTTGAGTTCACGCTCGTTTTTGCTTCCAAAAACTTTGCTAAAGAAAGGCATCACCATGGTTGATAATCTCTACTGAATTGATGATTTACAACGGGAGCCGACAACGAGTGCCTTTGATCCTGCCTCGGGGAAATAAAGGAAATCCAACAGGAAAAAAGTACCCGTAGTGGCCGCTCAGCCAGGATTAGGGGATCAGCGGCTAGCGCGGTGGATATATGAGGAAGGGTCGACTACACGACCATTTTTGAATACTTCGAAATGTACATGCGGACCGGTTGCTCGACCACTACTGCCCATCAGGCCAACGACCTGGCCTTTCTTGACGATGTCGCCAACCTGGACGATGAGTTCCTTGTGGTGTCCATAGCGTGTTGCATAACCTCCGCCGTGGTTTAGTTCCACCATTTTTCCATAGCCGTTTCGCGGTCCGGCATAGACGACAACTCCGGCTGCCACGGTAACTACAGGGTCGCCTTCACTGCCCGCGAAATCGACACCGTTGTGCCAGGCGCGTTTGCCGGTGATGGGGTCATTTCGCAAGCCAAATCTTGAAGACATCCAACCCTTTTTAATGGGTCTTCCGGCGAGAAATACATCACTTTGAATCTTGCGATTAACCAGCAAGGTCTCCAGCACGCCTAGTTGACGCTCTCGATTTTCTATATCTTCGGCCAGTTGATTCAGTACTTGCAGGTATTCCGGAGGATTGTAGGTCGCTCCATCATAAGGAGACTCTGGTCCGCCAAGTCCTGGTGGCCGGGTAAAATCAAATTCGCCCTGGTCCAGTTTGGCAACCGTGGTCAAACGTTGACCCAACGCATCAAGACGAACAATTCGCGCCTGTAACTTCGCCAGCCTCAGCGCCGAAGCTTCAAGATTCTCAAGCGCATTTCGCTGCGCATGCTCAATATCCCGCTGTTGCTCCTTTAATACCTCTCGCCACTTACCTACCATCTCGCCCGTCAGGCCAGCCTCACCTACGCCGTGACGATAGGACAGGTATCCGGCGGCAGAGGGTATGCCGATCAGACCAGCTACGGTCAGTCCAATGAGCAAACCGTTCGCTGAAAAGGAACGGTGTTTGCCTGATCTGTTATCAACAATGATGAACTTCATAAAATTCAGTTACTATTATGACTTCTCTTTTATGGGTCTATTGCACAGTGCCAGACATGTCCAGAATCCCCAAATCACTTCAACAAGCAGACCAGATTCTCAAAGATCCCAACGGATTGCTACAAAAGGTCTATTCACAATCCGTCGATCTCCTCGCAATTCAATCTGTTATTCGAAAATTTGTCCCCGCAAACGTATATGTTGCATCCATCCGCAATGAAACCCTGCATCTGATCACCAGTTCCGCTGCCACTGCTACTCGAATCACCTATCGCCAGCGTAACATTATTGCGGCTACGCGTAGATACGGTGCACGGTTTGAGGTCAACCGCATCAAGGTTTCAGTTCGTCCAGAAGACCCCGAATTCAAACTCCCACCCAGGGAACCTATTCCCCCTTCCGCCGAAAACGCCCGGCAACTGGCAACAACGGCTAAATATATCGAAGATGACGCCCTACGCAAAGCCCTAATAAAGCTTTCCAAAAGAGGGGAGTGACGCCTGATCTTCCTATATAGCTATACCTGGTCTGCCAATTGCGGCCTGGCGTAGGAGAAGGGCACCTTGTCAGGGTCTTCGAAAGTCACAATTTCCCACGCATCTGTTCGTCTCAGTATTTCCTTGCGCAGCGCATGATTTTCCGTATGGCCGGATTTATACCCGATAAATTCACCAATAAGGCTGTGGCCTAACAGGTACAGGTCACCGATGGCATCAAGGATTTTATGCCGCACAAACTCATCTTCATGACGAAGCCCGTCATCATTGAGAATCCTGTAATCGTCGACCACGACAGCATTATCGAGACTGCCTCCCTGGACAAGATTCATCTCTCGCAAATGTTCAAACTCCCGCAGCAGCCCGAATGTCCGTGCCCGACTGACCTCTTTGACAAAGGAGGTGGTGGAGAAATCAATACTGGCATGCTGCTGCCTGATCACGGCATTATCGTAGACGATGGTATGACTGACCCTGAAACCCTCATAGGGGAGAATAGTCACATGCTGGCCGTAGTCACGGGGACTTTCCTCACTGCCCACCGAAACTTCCTTGGTAATTCTGATAAATTTCTTCAGGGCATTCTGCTCTTCAATGCCAGCAGACTGGATCAGGAAGACGAAGGTTGCCGCGCTGCCATCCATAATCGGCATCTCGGGTCCACTCACTTCCACATAGGCATTATCAATACTCAGGCCCGACAGGGCTGACATCAGGTGTTCCACGGTCGAAATCCGTTGACCGTTCTTTATCAAGGTCGTTGCGAGGGTCGTATCGCCGACCCATTCGGTGGCGGCTGGAATTTCGACCACCGGGTCGACATCAACTCGGACGAAAACAATGCCTGTATCAATCGGCGCAGGTCGCAGGGTCAGATAGACCTTTTCACCCGTATGCAGCCCCACTCCGATCGCACGAATAACATTTTTCAGCGTTCTTTGATTGATCATTATTGTTCTTGTCCCCAATGCGGCGCGAATAGTACCAGAATCCCTCTGGAGAGACCACGCAGGGTCCAATCCACAGTGTTGAGACTGTCGTTTCCCGGTTTAGTTGCACCAAAGACCGCATTCCCGTAAATCGGAGGTTTCCTAGTCCGCCTGACGCCTCAGAAACGCAGGAATATCGAGATATTCCAGATCCTTGGGCACTGCGGGATCATTGCCCGAATCCACCTCCTGGGCCGCATTCCTGATGATGGTGGGCCTGTCCAGGTCCCCATAATCAATCGCACCATTTCCGGCAATCTTCTTTTTGACATCATCCGGTAATTTCTGCGGACGTTCCTGCCGATCGCCAAGGCCCGTCGCAACAACGGTAACGCGGATTTCATCGCCCATTTCCTCGTCAATAACGGTGCCGATAACCACTGTTGCATTTTCGGAAGAAAATTCTTCCACCGTGGCGCCCACTTCCGAGAACTCTCCCAGGGAAATGTCGACGCCAGCTGCAATATTCACCAGAATTCCGCGAGCACCGGTGAAATCCACATCTTCCAGCAGCGGGCTGCGAATCGCGGCCTCCGCCGCCTGCCGTGCCCGATTTTCACCACTGGCACTGCCACTGCCCATCATCGCCATCCCCATTTCAGACATGACTGTGCGCACGTCGGCGAAGTCCACATTGATCATTCCCGGCTTCATGATCAGATCTGCAATTCCCTGCACAGCGCCCAAGAGCACGTCATCCACCTCGGCAAACGCCGCAAGCAGGGGGGTGTCTTCTCCCATGATGGTGAGCAACCGCTCATTGGGGATGGTGATGAGTGAATCGACATGCCGGGACAGCTCATCTATCCCCGCTATCGCCACATTCATTCGCTTCTTGCCTTCAAAGGCAAAAGGCTTGGTGACAACCGCCACGGTCAATATGCCCAGATTCCTGGCAATTTCAGCAACGATGGGCGCGGCCCCCGTACCGGTACCGCCACCCATGCCTGCGGTAATAAACACCATGTCTGCACCGGTCAGGGCCTCGGATATACGGGCCTCGTCCTCAAGTGCAGCGTCCTTGCCCAGTACTGGATCAGCACCAGCGCCCAGCCCTTTGGTAATACTCGATCCCAGTTGCAACAAGGTCTTGGCAGACAGGCTTCGCAAAGCCTGCGCATCGGTGTTTGCACAGATAAAGTCCACCCCCTCGATCTCCCGCTCCACCATGTGTTGGACTGCATTACCACCTCCGCCGCCAACACCGATGACCTTGATCACCGCGTTTTGTGGCGCACTATCGACTAGTTCAAACATATTTCACTCTCCTAAGGCCTAGGCAATTTGGTTTATATTGATTTTCATTGATCGTTATAATCAGCTTGGAAAACTCGTCTGTTAGCAATGTTCAGTAACTCCCCAGAAACCAGTTTTTAACCCGTCCAACTATTGTTTCCATACCGGCATTCGATGGCAGTCGCAGATCATCATTCTGTTGTTTTGCGCCGTACTGCAACAACCCGACGGCGGTGGAGTAAATGGGGTTTTTTACGATGTCGGCAAGACCGCTAACGCCATGCGGCCTGCCAATACTGACCGGCATATGGAAAATCTCTTCAGCAAGCTCCACCACGCCTTCCATTTTTGATGTTCCACCGGTAAGGACAACCCCCGCGGCCACCAGATCTTCAAAACCACTGCGCCTCAGCTCAGCCTGTATCAAGGTGAACAGTTCGTCATACCTGGGTTCAACTACCTCGGCCAGAGCCTGCCGTGACAAATCCCTGTCCGATCGGCCGCCGACGCCTGGAACTTTGATGGTTTCGTTTTCACCTGCCAGGCTCGCCAGGGCACAGGCGTATTTGATCTTCAATTCTTCGGCATTCTTGGTCGGTGTCCGTAGCGCCATGGCGATGTCATTGGTCACCTGGTCTCCCGCGATAGGAATGACCGCGGTATGCCTGATGGCTCCATCTGTAAAGATGGCAATATCGGAAGTACCACCACCAATATCCACGAGGCAAACGCCGAGATCTTTCTCATCTTCAGTCAAGACCGCATAACCTGAAGCCACCTGTTCAAGAATGATGTCCTCGACTTCGAGGCCGCAACGCTTGATGCACTTCTCAATATTCTGCGCCGCATTGACCGCGCAGGTAACCAGGTGCACCTTGGCTTCGAGCCTGACCCCGGACATGCCCAGGGGCTCCCTGACGCCTCCCTGGGTATCAACCAGGTATTCCTGCGGCAGGATATGCAGGATTTTCTGATCCGCCGGTATCGCAACCGCCTGGGCGGCATCGATCACCCTTTCTATATCAGGCCGGAACACTTCACGATCCCTGATGGCCACAATCCCGTGAGAATTCAAACTACGGATGTGGCTACCTGCTATACCGGCAAACACGGAATGAATCTGGCAGCCTGCCATCAATTCCGCCTCTTCAACCGCCCCCTGGATTGATTGCACGGTCGATTCAATATTGACCACAACCCCCTTCTTCAGTCCCCGGGACACATGACTACCGATTCCAATAATCTCCAGTTCGCCTTCCGGCGTCACCTCGCCAACAATGGCAACCACTTTTGAGGTTCCGATATCCAGGCCGACGATCATCTGATTTACAATTGCACTGGTCATAAGCTCACTTCTCTCTGCAAACTAAAAGTTTCCGCGATTTCGAAGCCTTCGGCTTCAACAAAATTTACTGCAACACCATTGGTATAACGTGTATCAATTCGCTGGGGTGTCATTTCAAGCGCATCTATCTTCACGCTCACTTTTAGGAAACGCTGCAGTCGCTGCATGACGTCTACATTTCCCAGGACCACTCGCACTCCATGTTGATTCTCAAATTCCAGGGAACCACGTTCATTCAATACGAGCACTTCAATGAAGTGCCCGGATTTCAACAATGCCCTGTTCAATCTCTGGTAATGGCCCATCACCACTTGCTCAGTGTCTTTGGGTCCATAAAGTTGCGGCAGATCGCCACCCACCAGATATTCCGCCTCAAACACTATGCCTTCACTATTAATGAACGCATTGTTATTCCAGTAAGCGATCGCTCGCTGTGGCTGAACGTTAATGACTAACTCATCCGGCCAACGCAGGGTCACATCCGCGTCATTGATCCAGCCGACACTTTTCAAAACCCTTCTTACCCCTTCAATATCAGACAATGATGTATCCAGAGCCAGCAGGATCTCCATGGCTGAATCTCGCTGTGACGCGCTCACATTCCCGGTGATTGAGATGTAGTTAATCTCTCTCTCTCGTTCTGCTGTGGCGAGATAAATCGAGCCGGCTATCAATACAACTGCAAAGGCAGTCATCGTGACCCTGTTTCCCAGGAACCGACGCAAGAGGGTGGTCATTCGATCCTCCGGTCGGTCCAGTTTGATATCAGGACCTGAGCCAGGCTGGCGGTCTCACCAGCACCCTGGGTCAGGACCAGGTCTTCAGCCCTGACGATTTCGTCCAGGCGCGCAGGGACATCCATTATATGTTCTACAAAATCGACTCTAACCTGACCGCTCGCCAGCAATTTCTTGTACAGGTCAGCGCCAGTTGCACCCGGGATCACCTCCTCTCCGGCAGAGTAGACCTCTGTCAGGATGAGGTGATCCACGCAGGCAAGCACCTCAACAAACTGATCAAACAATTCAAATGTCCGGGTGTAACGATGCGGCTGGTAAACCATGACAAGGCGATTACCCGGCCATCCATTCCTGACTGCATCGATGGTTGCTCTCACTTCACTGGGATGATGTCCATAGTCATCGACCAGCAGGAAACTGCCATCGTTAACTGAAAACCTGCCATGAACTTCGAAACGTCTGCCAACTCCCTGGAAGTTTTCAAGACCTTTCTCGATATCCTCGTCGGAAATACCCTCATCACTGGCAATGGCGATAGCTGCCAGGGCGTTCAAAATATTGTGCCGGCCCGGGAGATTAAATGTGATCCCGATATCTTCCTTGTACCCTGACCTGCTGACCTGGAAGGTTGAAGTCCTGCCAGTTTGTTCAACATCGTATGCAAAGACGTCGGCACTCGAATCGAATCCATAGGTCAGTGTCGAGCGTTTAATCCTCGGTAACAACGACCTGATCAGCGGGTCATCGATACAAGCAACAAGCAGCCCGTAAAATGGCAGGTTATGTATGAATTCGATGAAAGCATCCTGTAACTTCTCGAAACTTCCCTGGTAGTAACTGAGGTGATCTCGATCAACATTCGTCAGAACAACAACCATCGGTTGCAAGTGCAAAAAGGACGCATCACTTTCGTCCGCTTCCGCCACGAGATAACGGCTGGCACCAAGACGTCCGTTACTCTCCGCGCTTTTAAGCAGCCCGCCAATGATGAAGGTCGGGTCCAACCCTGCCTGGGCGAGAATGGATGCAATCAGGCTGGTGGTAGTTGTCTTGCCGTGAGTCCCTGCAACGGCGATACCATGGCGGTAGCGCATCAGTTCTGCGAGCATTTCTGCGCGCAGAACCACGGGAATACGTTTCTCACGGGCCTTGGTCACTTCCGGGTTCTCCCCGGTAATCGCCGATGACGTGACCACCACATCCACATTGTCTACGTTGCCTGCATCATGGCCAATGGATACTTTCACGCCAAGTGATTGCAGCCTCGTGGTCACCGTAGATTTCGCAATGTCGGACCCCGAGATCTGGTATCCCTGGTTCAATAAGACCTCCGCAATACCACACATTCCAGCACCGCCGATGCCTACGAAATGGATACGTTTTACCCTGCGCATTTCCGGAACATCGGGAAAGTTGTGTGAGAGCCGACTAGCCACGTTTTCGACTCCTTCTCGTCACGGCAGGAGAAGCGGTTAAGCTGGACCGACACTCATACTCAATCCTGAGCAGGATCGCGATCAGCACGCAGCTGATGATCAAACTGTTACCCCCATAGCTCATGAGCGGTAGTGTCAATCCCTTGGTTGGCAACAAACCCAGATTAACACCCAGGTTTATCAACGCCTGCACTCCCAACAACAATGCTATGCCGTAAGCCGTATATGCATGGAACTCCTCTCCTTGGTTAAAGGCTTTACGGCCAATCCACAGTGCGCGTAAAACGAGCGTTGCAAACAACAGGATAATCATCACTGCCCCGACCACCCCTAACTCCTCTGCAATGATTGAAAAGAGGAAGTCGGTGTGAGCCTCAGGCAGAAAAAACAGTTTTTGTATGCTGTTACCCAGACCTAATCCGAACCATTCTCCCCGGCCGAAGGCGATCAGCGCCTGGGTCAGCTGATAACCACCACTGAATTGATGTTGCCAGGGGTCGATAAACGCGGTGAACCTGGCCAACCTGTAAGGTTGAAGGGTGGCAATGAGCACAACAGCACCAACACAGACAGATACCACCGGTAAAAAATATCGCAGAGGAATACCGGAAAGAAATATTGTTCCCATGACTGCGCACATGATGACCACGGAAGTACCGAAATCAGGTTGGCTCAAGAGCAACGCTACCAGCAGGAAAACGATCCCGAGCGGTTTCAAAAAAGCACTAAATTCAGTTTGCAGATCTTCTTTTCGTCTCACCAGGTAACCTGCAATGTAAATAACGACAAAAAGTTTGACTAACTCAGAACCCTGGAGCGTGAAGAAACCAAGTGAAATCCACCGGGTTGCGCCGTTCACTTCCTTGCCGATACCGGGCACGAGTACGGCGATGAGTAGAAGGAAACTAAGGACCATCAAAGGCAATCCCAGCTTTTGCCACATCCTGACCGGCGTTAATAAAACGAACACGCCGATGATCGTGCCAATGATGACGTACACCATTTGCCGGGTGAGCAGATAGAAAGGACTGCCATAGATTTTAGCGGATACTTCAGTTGAAGCAGATGCCACCATAATGAGCCCGGACAGCAGCAATAAAAGTGCTGTACCTGCAACAACTGAATCAACAGGACACCCCACTTTCGATGTAACCCTGGTTATTTGTGCCATTCTCATGACAATTTCTCCAGGAGTAATCGTTTGAACTCATCGCCACGAACCTGGTAATTCTCGAACATGTCAAAACTTGCACACGCCGGGGAGAAAAGAACAATGTCGCCAGATTCTGCGGCGCCAATTGCCTCGTCCACAACTGCGTTGAAACTGTCAACCAATTGAACTGCCACGACATCCTGCAGCGCGGTCTGTATTTCGTCAGCTGCTCGACCAAAGACAAGCACCCTCTTCACACAATCTCCGATCGCCTGTGCCATCAATGTAAAGTCAGCACCTTTTCCTTCACCACCAAGAATCAGGACAATATTTTTCGTCTGCGCAAATCCCTCTACCGCCGAAATACTGGCACCAATATTGGTTGCCTTGGAATCGTTGACATAGGTGACCCCGGAAAAGTCCCCTACCCATTCACAGCGATGCGCGAGACCTTGAAATTCTTTCAGATCTTCAACCATTGCTCCCATTTCAAGATCGGCAGCATAGCCAATAGCAAGTGCGGCCAGCGCATTCTGTACATTGTGCTTACCCTTGATTTGCAGATCACCAGCTAACATCAGTTCAGTTGAACCCTGGGTGAGCACGGGATTATTTTCTGCACCTACCAGACCAAACTGCGTGTCATTTTCAGGTGCATTCGTTCCGAAAGAGATTGTGGCATCGGCTGGGGTATCAAACTCGATTGCGCAGTTCCTGTTCACCACCGCAATCTCACACCGGTTATAGATGTTCCCTTTCGTTTTATAGTAATCCTCGACTCGAGCGTAACGATCCAGATGATCGGGAGAAAGATTCAGGCACGCAGCCACTTTTACAGACAAGGATGTGGCGACCTCCAATTGGAAACTGGAAACCTCCAGGACATATAAGCTGGCACTAGCTGCAAGCACATCCAGACAGGGGGTACCGATATTCCCGGCAACTTTCACACCGCTAAGTTGCGAGGACGCCAGCACGCCTACCATAGAGGTAACGGTGCTCTTGCCATTCGAACCCGTAATGGCAACGATAGGTGCCCGGGCGAGTTCACCAAACATGGCGACATCTCCGGTCAATGTAATCCCTTTTGATCTCGCATCTTGTAGCACTGGAAGGGACAACGGCACACCCGGGCTTAAAATGATTTCATCAGCTCGCTGCAGCAATCCGGATTCTAGCGGGTACAACTGAGCACCAGGCACAAGTGCTTTTAGATCAGACAAGCGACCGGGAGCGACATCGCTATCTGTCACTTCAAATTCAATACCAGCCGCGTACAAATACTTTGCAACTGAATAGCCGGTTTCTCCCAGCCCTACAATCACTTTAAATTTCCTCTTGCCCACATTCCTTTTCTCATCTACCTATTGCTAATAAAATCGCGAACGACCTGATGGTCGCTAAAAGCAAGCCTCTTGCCTGACACCTCCTGGTATTCCTCGTGCCCTTTACCTGCTATCAGCACGACATCCCCGGGACCGGCATCAGACAGCACTTTCCAGATTGCAGTCCTCCGGTCGGTTTCTATCTGCACATCCGTGCCCGGCACCAACCCCTTGACAATATCGTCAGCAATGATCGCTGATGATTCACTTCTGGGATTGTCATCAGTAATCATCACGTGATCGGCTAGTGTCGATGCAATCTCACCCATTTGCGGGCGTTTTCCCTTGTCCCTGTCTCCTCCACAACCAAACACGCACCACAGCTCACCGCCGTAATGTTCCCTTATTGCCTGCAAAGCTTTGTCCAACGCGTCCGGCGTATGCGCATAGTCAATGACTACTGTGGCCCGATTTTTGTAGCGAATGACCTCCATCCGCCCCTTTACCATGCCAATATTCGAGATCGCACTGATGATCTCCTCAAAAACATGACCCTGCGAGCCAAGCACACCGAGGGTAGACAAGAGATTGTGGGCGTTGAATCGCCCCACCAGGGAGCTTTTTATCGACGCCTCTCCCCAGGGTGAAGAAACATCAATACTCAATCCATCAGCATCGAGCTGAATGTCCCGGCAGTAGATGTCTGCTTCAGAACTGCTGATACTCGTTGAAAAAACCTCCACCTCTTTACTAACGGTTTCGCAAAGTTTCTGTCCAAATTCATCATCCCGATTTACGATCGCGGTTTTTAGTCCTTCCCAGGCAAACAACTTCCGCTTCGCTTTCTGATAACCCTCGAAATCCTTATGGTAATCAAGATGGTCGCGAGTCATGTTGGTAAAGACTGCGACGTCAATTTGCGTTCCGTTCAACCTTCCCTGCTCAAGACCGTGGGAAGATGCTTCCAGCGCTACCGCTGTGCACGAGTCATTCACAAGATAAGCCAGGTGTTTCTGCAGGTCGATCGGTCCAGGTGTTGTCAGACCGCCTCCCAGTGATGTCGGCTTGAGCAACCCGGGCAGGGCAGGACTTGAAAGATCCCCATAGAGGTCGGTCAAGGTGCCATAACCCAGTGTTCCGATGACCCCGCACCTTGTGCCCATGGCAGACAATCCCTGGGATATAAAATGTGAGCAGGACGTTTTTCCGTTGGTGCCTGTAATGGCGACGACCAACAGCCGGCTTGATGGGTTACCAAAATACCGGCCGGCAATATCACCGGTTCTCGTTTTCAGGTTATCTATCGCAACAACCGGGATACTCACCTCGATATGCGGTGCGGGTGATTCACATAGAACGCCAGCAGCATTTCTGGCTTCGACGTCCTTGATAAAGTCACGCCCATCGACCTTTAGGCCGGGAACGGCGATGAACAGGTCGCCCTGCTCAACCATCCTGCTGTCGTCGGTGATTCCCGCGATAACGAGCTTCGGTAAATCACGCTGGTCTGGCAGGAGATCGTTTAACATAATCTTCAACTAAGCTGCCCTATCAATATGGTTAGGAGGTACATTAAGAAGTCTCAAAGCCCCTGCCATTACCCTTGAAAAAACCGGCGCCGCAATGGAGCCGCCGCCATAGGCCGCGGATTTTGGTTCATTGATCAACACGATACCCACTAGTCGTGGTTCCTTAACCGGTGTCATCCCCGCAAAAAAAGCAATGTGCTGTGTGTCCTGGTAACCATACTTGCCGATCTTTCGCACGGTTCCAGTTTTCCCCGCAACGGAGAAGGATTCAATCGCCGCCCTTTTCCCGGTTCCTTCCGTTACCACCCTGCTTAGCATCTGTTTTAGTTGATCGGCGATCTCGTTCGGGTACAGGCGTGTTTTTATCACCTTGCCTGTGTTCAGCAGACTAATCTCATGCTTCATACCGCCTGAGGCTATCGTCAAATATGCAGCCGCCAGTTGGAGCGGAGTTGCAGTCAAGCCATAGCCATAAGCGAAGGTCACGCGTTCAATGTCTTTCCATCGCCTGTGATTTGGAAGATAACCGTTACTCTCCCCGGGGAAACCGACCCCGGTAGTCTGACCAAAGCCGACCTTCTGAAACATTTCCCAGACTTCATATTCATTCAGCGTCAACGCAAGTTTGCTGATACCCACCTGACTGGACTTGGCAATAATTCCGCCGAGATTCAATTTCCCACGATTGCTGGGGTCCCTGATGGTTTTTGACCCTATGCGCATGAACCCCGGACTTGTGTCGATGATCGATTCCGGCGTGTATTGACCTGACATCAGTGCCACCGCCACGGTAAACGGCTTCATTACGGAACCCGGTTCAAACACATCGGTCACGGACCTGTTTCGCACAGAGTCCATTTCTAAATTCATTCTGTTATTAGGGTTATAAGAGGGCTGATTGACCATCGCCAGAACTCGCCCGGTTTCGACGTCCAGCACGATGACCGTCCCAGAAACAGCCTTGTAGTGTGTAACGGCTGACTTTAGCTCCCGGTATGCCAGATATTGCAGCCGAAGATCTACACTGAGATCAAGGTTTTTACCGGGAACAGCAGCGCTGACAGGCATGATGTCACGAATAATCTGCCCGAAACGGTTTTTCAGCACCTTCTTTTTACCCGGCACTCCGGCAAGCCATTTATCGAATGACAACTCCAGCCCTTCCTGCCCCTTGTCATCAATGTTGGTAAAGCCGACCACATGGGCACCAACTTCACCCGAGGGGTAATAGCGGTGGTATTCACGTTCACCATAAACACCCGGAACCTTCATTTCGAGAATCTCGCGCGCCTTGGACGGGACGAGATGACGACGCAGGTAAATAAATTTACGATCCCTGGCCATCTCTATTTTGGAGGAGAAACCTGATAGTGGAACCCCTAACATCTTTGCCAGTGGTGCAAGATCCGACTCAGATGTTGGTAATTCACCCGGGTCTGCCCACAGTGAAATGACCGGCGAACTTATGGCAAGCGGTTTCCCGTAACGATCCCTGATCATGCCTCGATGTGCGGTAATTCGCTCCATGCGGATCGTTCGTGCGTCACCCTGGTCCTGGAGAAAGTCTCCATCGATGACGTCCAGGTAGATGAGTCGCGCGCACAAAACGCTGACCAACATGACAAACATGGTAACGACCAGACCCATTCTGACCATCACCAGCCCCCGTTCTGACCGGTACGGTCAGATCCAACCAGCACCAGGTCTTTCGCCAAGGGTGCGATCATTTTTAATTCTTCACGAGCCAGTTGCTCGACGCGGGTGTAGTTAGCCCAGGCACTTTGTTCCAAGAGCAATTTCTCGTACTCGCTATCAAGATCATCCTGGTTGCTCTCCAGTGTCTGCAGGGAACCGTACATCTGGCGAGTCGTATGAGCGGAATAAACTACACCCAAGGCCGAAACCAGGAAAAGCACCCCAGCGGACAGGATCGATATCTGCTGCACACGGCCCAGCCAACTGATAATTTCTCGCCCCAGATTCGGTTCAAACATCTACAGTTTCTCCGCAACTCGCATAATGGAACTACGAGACCGGCGATTCCTGGCGATCTCGTCTGCCCCGGGTTTTATCGGCTTGCCTATCGATTTTAGGTGGCGCTTTATTTCCGCCTCTCGTATTGGAAGTCGTGCAGGATAAATATCGTCCCGCTCCATTCGTCTGATAAATCGTTTCACGATTCGATCTTCGAGAGAATGGAAACTGATGACCACCAGCCGCCCCCCGGAAACGAGGAGGTCAACCACGTCCTTTAAGCAATCCTCCAGGGACTTCAACTCCTGGTTTACATGGATACGAATGGCCTGAAAAGTCCTTGTCGCCGGGTGCTTGTGTTTTTCCCTTCTTGGAACTGCGGACTCGATAATTTCAACCAGCGCGGAAGTCGTTTCAATCTTCACGTCGCGCCTGATGGAAATTATTTTTCGCGCAATCCTTCTCGCAAACTTCTCCTCTCCATAGCGTCGCAGCACATCCGTGATGTCATTTTCATCAGCAACTGCGAGCCACTGGGATGCCGTGTCACCAACTGTCTGATCCATTCGCATATCAAGCGGGCCGTCGGTTAAAAAACTAAACCCTCTGCCGGCTTCATCCAGTTGCGGTGATGAAACACCCAAATCCAGCAGGATACCGTCCACAGGCCTCATATTGTGGTCATCAACATATTCAGAAAGCCGGGAGAAGGATCCATGCACCACCACGATCCTATCGTCATCCTTGAACCTCAGCTTTGCGTCAGCAATGGCGGATGGATCCTTGTCGATAACCATCAGTTTGCCAAGGCCGCTCATGTGGTTGGCAATCTCCTGACTATGTCCGCCTCGGCCATAGGTACAATCCACGTAGCTGCCATCGGATTTCTGCACCAGCGCATCGACTGCTTCGTCCAGCAACACAGTTTCATGGCAGGTCATTCCAGTTACAACGACAGGGTCTGTAGTTCTTCTGGAATATCTAATCCAGACTGATCTTCAAGCCAGGCATCGCGCCGGCTTACCCAGATATCCTCGCTCCAGAGTTCCAATTTATTTCCCTGGCCCAACAACACCGCTTTCTTTTCAAGCTGCGCATATTCCCGGAGGGGTGGCGTAAGCAGAATCCTCGCACTTCCATCCATTGTAATATCTGTTGCATGGCCGATTAACAACCGTTGCACGCGTCTGGCCGCAAGATTGAAACTGGGCAGTGCTTCGACCTTGCGCTGGATGTCTTCCCATTCGGGTCGCGGGTAGATCAGCAGACACTTTTCTTCAGTGTCTATGGTTACCACCATTTCCCCATTACAATGGTTGGCTAACAACTCACGATAGCGTGTGGGGATCGCGAGGCGACCCTTGACGTCCAGATTGATATTGCTAACGCCCCTAAACACGATGGCTGATTACCTTTCCCGGAAATTGATAAACGGAAATCATCATTCGGCATCGATATTGATCAGCCGCAGACGCTTCCCACAAAACAACACTTTTACCCACTATTTTTCAATTGCACAATAAAAACGCGGGTGTGCCTTGTCAAGGGGGCGTAAATACCAATTTGTCGTTAAAACACAATAACTTAGGAGAGTTACCAGAGGTCAGACTTCGGGTTATCAAGGAAGGGATTCTAATACAGTGAGATAACCCCGATAGTTAATGTAGATTCTTAGCTTTAGCCCAGCATAGACTAGTTTATTATATAAATTTTATTTTATATAACATCGAGTAAATAGGCGCAACCAGGGAAGCGCAGGGGTGAGAGTCGACCGATAAGCCGGGTTCTGTCGTGGGTAATCATTCATCTGTGATACATGTCACCGTGTACCTATAGCGACCTACCCGAACCCAATTACGGGCCGCAATATGCGGGTTCCTATTTGGTCTTGCTCCAGGTGGGGTTTACATTGCCGCTTCGTGTTACCACGAGCGCGGTGCGCTCTTACCGCACCATTTCACCCTTACCGCAGAACTTACGTTATACGGCGGTATATTTTCTGTTGCACTTGCCGTGGGCTCACGCCCCCCAGGTGTTACCTGGCACCCTGCCCTTTGGAGCCCGGACTTTCCTCTGCCATCCCCTCGTAAGAAGGGTAACAGCGACTACCTGGTCGACTCTCAATCAATAGCCTAGCTAGTTCCAACGAAGAAATACATTTTTTCAAATTATTTAAAGGAACTAGCCCCCGTGCTGCCTGAATCACCAACAAACCAGCTAGTTCCAACGAAGAAATACATTTTTTCAAAGATATTTAAGGGAACCAACCCCGCAATGTCTGAATCGAGGTTCAATCGCCTTTCTTTATCGAGACGGCAAGCTTGTACAAGGTTTTTTTCGCTCCGCCAGTTAACCTTGACGCGATCTCTGCCGCCTTGCTGATCGGTAATTCGGACAACAGCACTGTCAACAACTCCCGTTCATCCCAGTTTGGCTCAATTTTTTGCTGGCCTTGCAGCAATAATACAAATTCACCCTTTACAGTAATTTCACCGGCTTCAATTCGTTGTCTGGTTTCGCCTATGGTTGCAAAACTCACCTGCTCAAATTTTTTTGTAAGCTCCCTGGCCACAACCAGAGTCCGGTCACCGCCAAAAACCCGTTCGAACATTTCGATGGTTTTCACGAGGCGGTGCGGGGATTCATAGAAAACAAGCGTGCCTGTTTCGTTTTTCTGTGCGGTGAGAAAATCCTCCAGTGCTTTAGATTTCGCCGGCAGGAATCCGTAGTAGGTAAATTTATCCGAAGGCAGGCCGGCCACACACAAGGCCGCTATCAGTGCACTCGGGCCGGGTACGGGCACCACTTTTACGCCTTCTTCCCGCGCCAGTTTGACCAGTCGGTACCCGGGATCTGCGATCAAGGGGGTACCAGCATCGGATACCAGTGCGACATCCTTTCCATTTTTAATCATATCAATCAGGGAGCGACTGGCGCGAGATTCATTATGATCATGGTAAGCGGTCAAAGATGTTCTTATATTCAGGTGTGCCAACAGTTTCGCTGTGTGGCGCGTATCTTCGGCCGCAATTAAATCAACCTCTGACAGGATTCTTTTTGCTCTTTCGGTAATATCCTCAAGGTTGCCTATGGGAGTCGCCACCACGTACAAAATACTCACTGCATGTTCCTTTCCATGAGCCTTCTGCGACCCTTTGTGAAGAGTTAAACCAACTGGCCAGGAGCCTGCCCCAGACAAGACCCGGGGTCCCCGACTAACCTGCTGCGGACAGCCATCCAGGCATACTCGCACGCAGCTCAATACAACCTTCCTACATTAAATTCAGATGCCATGCCCCTCGATTGCAGGACGGCAATCAACCAATATGGAATAATACCGAATTCAGCAGAAAACTCTGCCATTGTTTAAGGAGCCTCTAATCAAGCGCTATGCCACCATGCTCTGTGTGCTAATTGTCGCGGGTTGCGCTGGCACTCAAACGGGTCAATCCACCCAGGAACCTCGCAGCCTTGCAGGCCCGGCCAAACTTTCCAGTAACATCAGTGCACTGTTGATAAAGGCTGAACGCAGCGACGATACGAAAGCCGCAGTACTGAGAATCAGGGCGGCACAGGTCTCAGTTGATAATGGCGATGTGGCGCAGGCCAAACGAATACTTACCCTGATAACCCGTCCTTTCGTCACCCCCGAATCTACCATCGACTATTTTGTCACCCGAGCCCGTATCTCGCTGGCCGAGGAATCCCCGCCCCGGGCATTGGCTTTTCTTAATGACAAACGCCTGCAGGCGCTACCATTAACCCAGAATCATCAAATCAGGATTGGCAGGCTAAGAGCCGAAGCTTATCGACAGGGCAGAAGCTACGTCGCCAGTGCGCGGGAACGAATCTACTTTGACGGGCTGCTGGACCTGAACCAGAGAACTGCCAATCATGAGTCCATCTTCTCCGTATTATTGGAGTTACCGGCTAACAGCCTGGTAAACCATGCGTCCAAGGCACTCACCAGTGATCTGCGTGGTTGGCTATCACTCGCTGCGATGACAAAGCAATACCATAATGACCCGTTACGTCAGCTCCAGGAATTAAACAACTGGAAAAAAATCTGGTCACATCATCCTGCCGTTGCCCAGCTACCCGCCAGTCTGCAAATGCTATCCAGGGTGGTTAAGGAACAACCATCTGCAATCGCGCTGTTACTCCCCATGCAGGGCGATCTGGGCTCATTTGGAAGAGCAGTCAGAGACGGCGTACTGGCTGCACATTATGAACGCGGCGACAACGGGCGACAGAAATTCACATCAATCAGGATCTACGATACCTCGATTTCCGATATCGGGGATCTGGTCAATACAGCCGTCGCCGATGGCGCAGAACTGATCATAGGCCCCCTGGATAGAGACAAGGTAAGTGTTCTTTCCTCGATGAAATTGACGGTGCCGGTGGTGGCACTAAATCGCACAATTGGTCAACAGGAAAATCCGGATCTGTACCAGTTTGGGCTCGCGCCGGAAGACGAAATAATTCAAGTGGCGGACCAGGTTCGCAAGGAAGGTTACCTGAAAGCCCTGGCGATCGTCCCGGAAGGAGAATGGGGCGATCGAAACCTCGCTGTTTTTCGTAATCGCTGGAATGCCCTGGGGGGCATTATGGTGGAAGAGGTATAAAGATTTGTAAAAAATGGTTGTTGTTTGAGGGGTTTGTGGAAGATTTGTATGTAAATTATATTTTTCACAGGGAAAAATATGGAGAAAAGGATACTTTTATTGATAGGATAGATAATGATGGAAATTATGAAATTGAAAATATTAAATGGGCAACACGAAAAGAGCAGAATAAAAATAAGAGA
>JACZXW010000106.1 GCA_022571415.1 Pseudomonadota bacterium | reverse complement strand
AAAGGACGCAGCTGGCAGCCGCTGACGGCATTCGCGCCCCTTATTTCGACTATGAAGTAGCGATCAGCCAGAGCGAGCGGGTCATCAGCGGAGAGCCCTTCGATAGAGAAGGTTCATCCGCCCTCTGGTCTGATATCACAGGGAAGATCAAGGCGCTGCATGATGCCGGGGAGATCACGGAAGCCCAGATGAGTGAACTGACCGGGGCCGCTCGCGCGGCGTTGCTGACGTCTCTAAAACCGGCCTACGAAGAAGTTATTGGCTGGTTGCAGTCTGATTTAAGCAATGTGCCCACAGAAGCGAAGGGTGCGTGGGCCTTGCCCGATGGCGAGGCCTATTATGTCCATGTGCTTTCTCGAAGGACTACCTTGGCCCTCACCCCAGATGAGATTCATGAGACGGGCTTGTCTGAAGTCGCGCGCATTCAGACTGAAATGAAGGAGGTGATGAGCAGTGTAGGCTTTGAAGGGTCCCTGTCTGAATTCTTTGATACTCTGCGCGAGGATGAAAGATTCTATTTTCCTAATACGGATGAAGGTCGCGCCGGGTATCTTGCATTAGCTAATCAGTATCTGGATGCCATGCGGACGAAACTGCCGGAGTTTTTCGGGATATTACCCAAGGCGGATCTTGAAGTGAGACGGGTTGAGGCGTTCCGCGAGCAACCCGGTGCGGCAGCCCATTACATGCGCGGTAGCCTGGACCGATCCCGCCCCGGTGTGTTCTATGCGCATCTGTCCGATATGAAAGCCACCGCGAAATATCGTCTCGAAAGTCTTGCCTACCATGAAGGGTTACCGGGGCACCATCATCAGATTTCGATTCAACAGGAGTTGCAGGGTGTCCCTCGATTTCGCACTTACCACGGTTACACGGCTTATAGTGAAGGGTGGGCTCTATATACCGAGTTGTTAGGCAAGGAGATGGGTTTTTATGAAGATCCCTATTCGGATTTTGGCCGCCTATCAGCAGAGATATGGCGTGCCATTCGGCTGGTGGTCGATACCGGTATCCATGCGAAGCACTGGAGCGAGCAACAATCCATTGATTATGCGTTACAAAATTCGCCGCAGCCTGAGGCTGCGACACGCTCGGAAATCAGGCGTTATTTCAATATGCCCGCACAGGCTACAGCTTACAAGATCGGGATGATGAAGATTCTGCAACTGCGTGAGAGGGCGAAGAAGGAGTTGGGTGAGTCATTCGATATCCGGGACTTTCACGACGTTGTACTCGGTGGTGGAGCACTACCGCTGCCGTTACTCGAAGCGCGTGTTGATGAGTGGATTGCAGGTCGAACTGAATCTTGATTCGTCAGGGAAATTTCATTCTGAGCGGAAGTATTGTGACCGGACAAGGGTCTGTACTATTGCTACGCTACGCTCATGCTGTTAGTTTTCTGCAGGTCTTGAACGTATCGGCTTAAGAACTGTACACAGAGGGTGAAAAACAGCGTCCGTCGTTGTTGAGCCTTGAAAATAGCTGCTATAGCTTGTTTCTACCAGGGGAGGAAGAAATGAAACCTATTCAATTTATCACGGCGGGGGCACTGCTCTTGCCGCTAGCGCTGACACCAGGGGGCATTGCCTATGGTGAAAATGCAGATGTGATGGAAGAAGTTGTTGTCACTGGATCCAGGATTCGCAGGAATCCGATCAACGAATCCACGGCAATGATGGATATCAGCAGAGAGTCACTGGGGCGTACTGGCGTGACCAATCTCGGTGATATCCTGCAGGATCTTGCGATCATGGGCTCTGCACCCAATTCACAATTTAATGTACCGGGCAATTCCGGTTTTCCACAGGACGGTGCCGGTATTGGCGCAGGTGGCGTACAGCTTTCACTGCGCAATATCGGGGCCAAACGAACCCTGATCCTGGTTGACGGTAAACGATGGGTTAATGGTGCCTCGGCGTCGGGGGTGCCGGGGACGGTAGATTTAAACAGTATCCCGGATAACGTCATCCAGAGAATTGAAATTCTTCAGGATGGTGCTTCGGCAATTTATGGATCGGATGCCATTGGTGGTGTGGTCAACATTATTACCAATTCAACTTATGAAGGATTCAGGGTTGATGTGCAATCCGGTGAGTATCTTTCTGACAATGACGGCGGCTCTGCAAGAGTGTCAGCACTCTGGGGCGGCGGTAATGATACGTCACACTTCGTCTTCAGCCTGAGCTTTGCTGATGAGAAGGGAATAGACACGGCTGACAGGAAACGCTCTGCTTTCCCGAATCCCAATTCAACCAGCTGTGATGTTCCCGGCACCTTCTGTTCTTCGTTTACACCACAGGCAAGAATCGTCCTGGGTCCAAATTTTGGCTTCCTGCAGCCTATCCTGAACGACGGTGTACTCAATGATGGTGGTGCCAATATTCCGGACTTCGATTTTGCAGATCCTTTTGGCGGTGACTTTCATCCCTGGAGTAATGCAGATCGCTTCAACTATAACGGTCCAGGTCGTAACTTTTTAAGAACGCCTAACCAGAGGACGAATATCTATGCCTCTGTCACGCATCAGTTCAGCGACTCGCTTCGTGGCGTTGCCAAGGCTTCGTACACAAAACGTAAATCTGAAACAAAGGCGGCACCTGAGCCAATCTGTCTGGGTAACGGTTGCGGTAACCGAATAGCCGATAACATCGTTATATCCGCGCTCAATCCATTCAACCCCTTTGGCGTTGATCTCAGTGTTGCCAATGGCAATCTTGAATTCATAGGACGCAGACCTCTTGAATCAGGCCGCCGTCTGTTCTTTCAGGATGTCGACAGCTATTTTGTCAGCGTCGGACTCGAAGGTGAGATCCAGGCTGGCAGTCGCACAATGTTCTGGGATCTAACTGCCAGCTACGGAGATAACAGCGGCTTCCAGGAGAAGAGAAATTCGCACAACATAGCGAAAATCCAAATTGCACTGGGTGACCCCGCAGTCTGTGCGCAGGTTCCCAATTGTGTGCCGTTTAACGTCTTTGGCGGTCAGGGTCCTGATGGTACAGGTTCCTTTACGCCAGACATGCTCAACTTCATTACCTATACCCAGCGTGATTTCAGCGAGCAAACGTTGAAAGACATTTCATTCAATGTGTCGGGTGATCTGGCGACTCTGCCAGCCGGTGAACTGGGATTTGCGGTTGGATTTGAATATCGTGATCATGATGGTTCTTACCGTCCAGACCCGATTGCTGCAAGCGGCGAAACCGCGGGCATTCCCGCTGGCCCAACCAGGGGTAATTTTGATGTGACGGAATTTTACGGAGAATTAAATATTCCGCTGATATCCGGTTCGCAATATCTTGAGGTCAATGTTGCTGCTCGTTCGTCGGACTATAGTACGTCGGGCTCGGAATCAACTTATAAGGCGAGTTTCCTGTGGCGACCAATCGATGATTTCTCATTGCGCGGCTCTGTATCAACCGGTTTTCGTGCTCCCGGCATAGGAGAATTGTTTGGTGGCGCGGCCAGGGAAGACTTCTCGTTCAGTGATCCCTGCTCTGACTATTCGGCGCTACTTGGCTCTGCTGGCGGCGGCCGCGACGTCGCACAATCAGCCACGATCCAGGCCAACTGTGCAACTCTGGGCGTGCCGGTAGGGGTCTCTCAGCTTAATCCGCAGTTAAGTGCCGTATCTGCCGGTAATTCCAGTCTCGATGCGGAAACTTCCGATGCATGGACCTTCGGATTTGTCTATAGCCCTGGCTGGGTGGATGACCTGCCCCTGATAGAAGATCTGACATTTTCAATTGACTGGTATGACCTTGAAATTGATGATGCGATCCAGGGACGTAATCCGGGTGACCTGATCACGGCCTGTGTGAACACACTCGATCCAACACTTTGCGCGGCGGTCGGGCGTACGAGTTCAGGCAGAATCAACCTGGTGAACAACCAGCTTCAGAACATTGGTAAAATTGAAACATCGGGCTTCGACCTGGCGGTTAACTACCAAATCCCGACCGATAAATGGGGTCACTTTTCGGTGTCCATCAATGCCACGTACCTGAGTGACTACAAGGAAATTACCTCGAATCCTGATGGCTCGAAGTCCACCAACAGTTTGGCTGGCATCCACACGGATGAAACGTTCCAGCGGGCATTCCCGGATTTGCGGGTCGTGTCTTCCATGAACTGGAACAGGGACAGATGGAGCGGCACCTGGTCTTTCCGCTGGACGGATGAGATGGAGCTTGAAGATCGAACCACCAAGCTGGATTCCGTCGTGTTCAGTGACCTGCAGGTGAGCTACAACCCGCCAGTGGCTAACAATGGCGTGATGCTGACGGTAGGCTTCAACAATATATTTGATGAAGATCCGCCCGTTTGTTTCCCATGTGGGGTCATCGGTCTGAGCAACGTGTCGCACGATCTGCCGGGCCGGGTTGGCTACATCAAGTTGAGTTACGAGATACAGTAACTTTGCTGGCTTAGGCTAGTTAAAAACGGCTCCTTTTCAGGGGCCGTTTTTTTGTGTGCTCTGTCCCAGCAAGCGGATCCAGTCTCCATAATATTCCGAATGATCGGCATCAAAGTTATCCCACCCGGTTCTGCTCAATATGCCTTTTTTACCCGTATGAGGGTCAGGCACCTGACTCATGATGAACTGCTCGTTTACTGGACCTGAATACCAGTTGATGTTAAACGCTGCCAGCTTTGGATAGAACACCATGTTCCGGTAAGCCGGGATATGGTCATGGACCCACCAGGCCAGCGCGGGCCAGTCGCCCGTCTCTTCATAGTAGTCAACAAATGAATTAACAACGATGCAGGCGGTGGCGCCGTAATGGCCAAGATCATCCCTGACATCCCAGATATGCCGCGCATGGTTCCTCTCGTTCTGTGAACAGTTATAACCTTTCTCATTGCCGAGACGATTGATATCCGGGGATCGATAAGCCGACCGAATGCTGATCTTGCCCAGCTGCGCCTGCAGAGGCTCCAGGATGTTCTCGCACAACCCTGTGCCGGCCTTGATCGCCAGCGCGCCGTCAACGGGAATATTCGGTACGCCTTCAATCTGTGAGATTTCCGAGTGCAGGAAGTCGCGCATGAAAAAGTTAGGGGACAGGCGAGTTCGTCCCAGGTCTTCAAGTGATTGCAGGCTGCCCATGCCTATTCCCGAACCGTCACAATCACTTTACCCGTTGATTGCCGTGACAGGATAAATTCCAGGGCATCCGCCGTTTCTTCAAGGGGGAAGTGCCTGGACACATGCGGCTTGATCTTACCGTCTGCATACCAGCAAAACATGGTTTCAAAGTTAGCCCGGTTTTGATCGGGCGACCGCGCGGCAAATGATCCCCAGAAAACACCCACCACGGAACATCCTTTCAGCAGTGCCAGGTTCGTCTTCAGCTGCGCTATCCGCCCGGAGGCAAAGCCGATGACAAGCAGGCGCCCCTGCCAGTTGATACAGCGCATGGACTGATCGAACACATCGCCGCCCACCGGGTCGTAGATGACATCGGCACCCTTGCCGCCGGTCAGCTCTTTGACTACATCGCGAAAGTTTTCGGTCGCGTAGTTAATCACATGATCGGCGCCGTAACGTTTGACGATATCTTTTTTCTCATCGGCGCCGACCGTGCCGATGACGGTCGCCCCGAGCAGTTTCCCCAGTTCCACCGCATTGAGACCCACGCCGCCCGCGGCACCATGCACCAGCAGCACTTCGCCAGGTTTCATTTCAGCGCGGTCAACCAGCGCGTGATAGGTGGTGCCATAAGTCGTCGTAAATCCCGCCGCCTGATCAAAGGGCATGTTATCGGGCATCCTGAAAGTCTTGTCCGCCTCGGCAAGAACATATTCAGCCAGCCCGCCGTGACCATGGTTGGCCATCACCCGATCGCCGATATCAAGGTGCGTTACGCCTTCTCCAAGTTCCGCAACTATTCCCGCGCTTTCCATGCCGGGTGAAAAGGGGAAGGGTGGCTGTGACTGGTATTTGCCGGCGATCATCAGGGTGTCTGGGAAGTTTAGACCGGCTGAATGTATCTGGATTTTTACCATGCCGGGGGCTATGTCGGGTTCAGGTACTTCTCCCAGGGAGAGGATTGATGGTTCGCCGAATTCTTTGCAGAGGATTGCTTGCATTGAAGGTTGTTTTCCGGAATTTTGTTTTGGTATGGTAATTGAGGTTGTTGAGGGCGGCAAATTTGGTGGTTGAATTGTTGGCGGAGAGGCAGGGAACTAAAACCAGCAACTATAGCATTGATTTATAAGGCTTTTCTATCCGCTGTGACTTCGAGTTGTATCTAATTTTGTAGCATTGGATTCAGATGATGTTTTGGAATTGATTTTGAAGCGGTTGGAGCGGTCTGAGTGACTGAAAGGAACGGCTTAAACTTCATGTTGTGCGCCGTCATTCGCTATAAGGTCAATAGACAATTCTTCGAACCTCTGTGTAAAAACAACGGCTAAGTAGAATGCCATCATACGAAAGTCGTCATTATCTTTGATAGCTCGAAAACCGTTAATGCGTAGAGATGTTGGATGTACAAATTTCGAACAGAATTTGTGAATTGATCTGTACTCCTCCAAGTAACCGAATTGTTCAGCTAGTTCTCTAATCACAAACGGTCGGCTAGGGGCGAAGTTAGTTTTTGCAAGAGCGGCATCCGCAATACTCTGTGATATATCAATATCACTAGTATCTCGACCGAAACCTTCAAGCAGCGCGGCAAACCCGACATGGATGTCAGTTAGATCCTGGTACATTTGCCCCATCCAACTCTTGAATCCATCCTCGCTAGAGGATATGTGCTTTAGAATTAGGAATAGTTCGAAAATGTTGCGGAGATGCAAACAGCAGTACTCCAGATCGTCGCAATGTTCCTGTAATCGATCGACTTCGCGAATCGCTGCTGAAAAAGTATCAGCGAGGATTGGTCGCAAGAAAACGTGGTCGGTGCTACCTGCTTTACTGACACACTCCTGGATCCGATGCTTCGAAAATGTAAGTTCCTGCATCATTTCACTTTTCGGCATTATAGGCATTGGGTAGCTAACGAGGCTGTAGAATAACCTGTATCCAGGCCATCGTTGTTAATCCGCTTTTCCTCTGCTCACTCTCCCTCCTGTCCAGACTTTCATTCTTATCTCTATGCCGCTATCTGTGCAACCCTTTGTAG
>JACZXW010000105.1 GCA_022571415.1 Pseudomonadota bacterium | reverse complement strand
GAACAGCCGTAGCTGTAGGTACTGGAGTTGGCGTTGGCTCTGGCAACACCGGGAACGTCAGGTCAAGAGGGCGCTCTGCAGGGCCACCCAGGAACAGCACTGTCTCAGCTGCTTGGACGCCGAATGCAGGGATGTGGAACGTTGTGTCTTTGAACAGGTAATCCGCTGACGGTGGGCTGACCGATAGCCTGGCGTATGCTCCGTTGCTGGTGGTTATTGGTTGGGACTCGTAGTCCTCTATGCGGGCGACAATGACGAGTCCATCAGGAGCAGGTTGGCCGTTGACGGTCACGTTGCCGAAGTACACCACAGGTGGGGACGAAGGTTGAGCCACGGGCTGCGTTGGTAATGGTGTAGGGGTAGTAGTAGCAGCGGCCCCGGGTGTTGGTGTCGGCCCGGGAGCAAGGCCTTCCACCGCCGGAAAGGTCAACGCTTTCTCAAACTGAGCCGTGCTCCCGCGGAAGACATCGGTCTCTGCCGCCTGGATTTCCAGTTCAGGGATGTGGAACGTGATCGTCTCGATGAAATAGTCGATGGTGGGTGGTGAGACTATCAGGAAGCTGTATCGTCCGTTCTTGGTGACAACACCTTCGGACTCGTAATCGTTGATGCGCGCAACCAGCATGAGGCCGTCAGGGGCTGGGTTATCGCCGATGGTCACGGAGCCGGAGTAGATGGTGGGAGACACCGTCTGGGCCAGGGCCGCAGAACTGAGAGTCGCAACAAGGGCGACCACGATGGCGATGATGAGAAAGGCGGGTCCGGCCTTTGGTCGCACCGGCGCCTCCTTGGTGATTTTTCCACGGACAGCTAGAATCCTTGCCACCCATCATACATGGCACGGCTACACGCAACAAGGAAAGTGGCAGCTTGCAGGGTTTAGCCCAGAGCTAGCGGTATTCTTCAGGAAGGAGTTCAGCAGGGTGTTCAAGCAGTCGTTTAAGCTCTGCCAGGAATTTCGCAGCGATCACGCCGTCCTCTACGCGCTGGTCGCCGGAGAGGGTGAAATTGAGGATGGAGGAGTTGGATTTGAAGACGCACTGGTTCAGGTAGTGACTAAGCTACGCCAGGACAGGGACAAGAGTTATGACGACCTCACAGGATCATAAAGACCGGGTAGAAGGCCGACTGGAGCTTGAGGCAACTATATTTGTTGAAATTCTCGCTTCTGACCGCAACAATTCCGGCAATGTACTCATGTGCAACTCACTCGACCTGTCAGCAAACGGCCTGCAGGTTGTGGTTGATGATGAAATGCCTGCCGGGTCAATTTTCAGGTTGTGTATTGACCTCAAAGAGGCGGATCCTATCTTCCTGGTGGCAGAAGTGAAATGGCAAAGACCCGACCCGGAAACCGATGGCTTTAGAATCGGATTCTCGCTGTTCGAGTCAGATGATACTGATATACAAAGGTGGAAAGAGCTGGTGGCCGACATGTCCCCTGATTCCCAGGGGACGTCTGATTAAGAGGACCCCTAGCCCGGGCTAGATGACCTTTTCTGCACGTAACGCTGACAGCTCATCTGCAGACAAACCCAGCATCCCCCCAAAAACAGCTTCGTTACTTATACCCAATTCCGGATCCATTTTCGGCTCCCTTGAATCGCCAAAAGCAATGTTGATAGGCGAATTGGGTAAGGTGATATCTCCAAGCGTTCTGTGATTTACGTCCCTCAACATTCCTCGATTGTGCAGGTGGGAATCTGACAAAATCTCTTCAACATTCCTCACGGTAGCACTCGGGACTCTAAAATCCTGCAGGACTTCCAGCACTTCAGCTTTGCTCCGGGTTGAGGTCCAGTCACTCACAATCTCATCCACCTCATCCATTAACTCCGCCCGTTGCAACATGGTTTCATATTTTTTCTGCTGCGCAAGTTCAGGCCTGCCTATCGCCGAAACCAACGCTCGCCAATGGCTGTCCCGGACACAGATTATAGCGACGTGACCATCCCGGGCAGGATATACATTGTACGGCGCCATGGTCAGTGCAGGATGTCTGTTACCATGGCGACCCGGTACTTCTTTGTTCTGGAAATAGTAAGCGCCGATGATGGTGGCTAGTGTAGGCAAGACTGAATCCTGCATGGCGACGTCCAGCACTATTCCTTCGCCGGTTTGCTCTCTTTGTAACAGCGCCGTAACCACAGCGCTGTAAAGGTGTACACCGCCAAAAAAATCAGAGATGGCTGGACCCGCTTTTAATGGTGGCATTTCATCAATACCAGTCGTACTCATTACCCCCGCCATGGCTTGCACAGTGATGTCCATGGCAAGATAGTCCCGGTGTTCTCCAGAGCGGCCATAACCTGAACCAGCAGCGTAGATCAGGCGAGGATTGATTTCGAGAAGCGTCTTCGCGCCCAGCCCAAGTTTCTCCATTGTGTCTGGAGCAAAGTTCTCCAACACAATATCAACCTGTTCCACCAGCTGTTTGAAAAGTGCGACGCCCTTTTCGGTTTTCAGGTTGAGTGTAATGGATTCCTTTTCCTGGTTGAGCATGGCGAAAGCATAGGCCGCTGAACTGGCTGTACCCCTGCCGCGTAAAAGTTCTCCAGTCAGGGACTCCACTTTTATCACCCGCGCGCCGGCCATAGCCATCAGGAAAGTGGCATAGGGTCCGTTGTAGATCTGTCCCAGATCAAGGACCGTGACACCGGTCAAAGCCTGCTGCTGAACCATAGATATCTCCTAAATAAGGGGGGCAGTTTACTTATGAAGTAAACTGCCCCCCTTATTTAATCGGGTAATCCCAACACCCGTTTGGCAATGATATTGAGCTGGATTTCCGATGTTCCACCCTCGATGGAATTCGCTTTTGTTCGCAGCCATGCACGTGTTTGCCCAAGCTCTTCGGCGCTGAATCCTTCGCCTTCCCAACCCAGCATTTGCGATCCCATAGCTTCCAGCATGAGTTCGTACCGGAATTTGTTCTGTTCTGTACCGTACAACTTGAACATTGACGATACAAAACTTGGTGCTTTGGTCGTTTTTGACTCTTCCGTATTGCGTCTGACCGCCAGCCCAAAACAACAATCATTCATTGAGTGCTGTATGATTTTATGACGTAAACTATTGTCGGCCAGTTTACCTTCCTCAAGTCCAATATATTCTGCTGCAATCTCCTGCAGGGACGTTGAGCGCTGATTTCCACCCCCTATACCGCCAATCATGGTCCGTTCATACTGGAGCAGTCGCTTGGCGACAGTCCAGCCTTCGTTGACTGTGCCAATAATATTTTTTCGTGAGGCCCGGGCATCTTCAAAGAAGGTCTCACAAAAAGGTGACAACCCACTGATCAGTTTAATCGGCTTCACGCTGATGCCAGGCTGATCCATGCTGAACAGAATAAATGTAATGCCGTTATGCTTTGACGCATCCGGATCAGTACGGACCAGGCAGAAAATCCAATCCGCATTGTCGGCGCCGGAAGTCCATACCTTTTGCCCGTTAATGACGTACTCGTCGCCATCAAGCACAGCTTTGGTCTGCAGGCTGGCGAGGTCTGATCCGGAATTGGGTTCGCTGTACCCCTGGCACCACCAGATTTCACCACTGGTAATTTTTGGCAGGTGATCGGTCTTTTGCTCTTCAGTTCCATATTCCAACAGTGCCGGACCAATCATCGATAAACCCATACCTACCAGCGGAGTCCTGGCATTTATTCGAGCCATCTCCGCGCGTAATATCAGATTTTCCTCGACGCTCAGTGCTGCCCCACCATATTCTTTCGGCCATGTTGGCGCGGTGAAGCCCATGGCAGCACAACGATCCAGCCACAATTTTGTTTCAGGATTCCTGTATTTCGCCCGCTTCCCGCCACCCGGCATTTCCTGCAATATCATCGGTGTGCGCATGGACTCAGGGCAGTTCCCTTCTAACCAGCTTCTGGTCTCAGCGCGGAAACTCTCCAACGACATTCAATTTCTCCTATATTCAGGGCTGTTTATATCAACCCGCTCAGGGCTGTTTATATCAACCCGCTCAGGGCTGAGTTCAAACAAAGTGATCTCACTTTGCGTTCCGAATCTCATCACGGGTCCCCAGGTTCCCGTTCCCTGGGAAACATAAAGTCTCGAGTCGCCGTGTTTGTACATTCCGTTCACCATATCGAACACTCTTGCCACCATCAGGTTAAATGGCACAATCTGTCCGTTGTGGGTATGCCCGCTCAACATGAGATCAACCCCCGCCTCGGCCGCATCTGCCAGACCCCGGGGTCGATGGTACAACAAGAGAGAAAAGACGCTTCTATTGACATCAATGTGTTGCAATTGCTTTTTCACCTGCAAGGCATCTTCCATGTCATCAATACCAATGACCTGGAGGTCTGCTCGATAGTATTGTGTGTCATTGCGCAGGACGTTAACTCCCAGGCAGGAAAGCCGATTCAAGATATCGTCCAGATCCTCGTATTTCTCGTGGTTGCCTGTACAAAAATAAATGGGGCCATTGATACTCTTCAGGGATTTCAGTTCACTTGTCTGAATTCCACTCGCATCAATAAAGTCCCCGGTGATGCAAACAAAATCAGGTTCTAACTGGTTTATTTTGTAGACGACATTTTCCAGAAACGACCTGCTCCTTGAACCGATGTGCATATCCGTAATCTGCACAAAGCGAACCGGGCTCGTTAATTTCGACGAAGTAAAACTAATTTTTTTTACGATCGGCCTCATCGCGACCAGCAATCCTCCTATCCCGCAGAGCAGACTGATAGCAATGACGGCTAACGCCGCCGTACCTGCCGGAACGAGACCGATAAAAACAATAACCTCAAATATCAGCAGGGTGAAGACCATCAAAGGACTTATTCCCAGCCAGAAATCTGCGGCAAGCCTGAAGCACCTGGCCCAGAAAACGCGAATGTTGCGCAAATAGATTCGGCTGATTATCTGACTGCTGCCCAGGGGAAGGAAAATCATCAGCGTCAGCCACCAGGGCGATTCCAGCCACTGGCATAGCCGAAGTATGGGATAGAAAAAAAGTGGTATATGTAACGCCAGGGCGATGGCAAAAAACCTGCTCCAGCCACGCGCTCTTGTCGTAATGGTTCGGGACGGTGTCTCTGAACTGGCTCTGGCTGAAGTTTCGCTCACGATTTAGTTATTTCCAATTAATAGCGTTTGTTTTGGCCAAAACGCAATCTACCATAAATCGAGCGATCAGCGTGCACGCCCGGACCTGTGCAGGATGGTAATTTTAATGACAATCATCATATTTAATCATAATGTAAGTGATCCGATGGCGATGGTTGATCACTATGACCGGAAGAAGGCTCCTCTGGGTCCTACCGTTATTGTTCTATTTGGTTTTTACTTTCTGGTACACAAACACAAAAGGCCCCCTGAGCGAAAGTGAAATTAATGACTTTGTAACGAAGTTACAAGTCAATGGTTTTACTGGGGTTCAAGCCTCCAGACTGAGAAAGTTCATGGAATCGGACTCCGGCCGGCAATTCCTTATGCTGAACAACCTCGATATGGCAGACAACCCCGGTCCTGTAAAAGGCGCCGCTACTACAGAAAGTGCTGAGGACCTGATGAATCGATACATGGAGCACATGTATCCTGAGCTTCTAAAACGGGCGTGCCACCCGGTCTATCTGGGTGAAGCAGTGTTCTCAGCACTCGATATCGTAGGTATAGAAGGTGGAGAAAACTGGGATCGCGCTGTACTCATGAGATACCGGAGCCGCCGGGACCTGATGGAAATTATCTCCAACCCGGCAATGCCAGGGAAACATGAATTCAAAATGGCGGCATTGGACAAAACCATCGCCTATCCGTTGGAAAACAGAATTTACCTGTCCGACCCGCGGCTGTTGCTGGCGTTGATACTAATTTCGATAGTCGCCTTAACTGATATCGCGCTATTCAGCAGGAAAAGCTAACCAGACTCGTTAAATCCAAGCCCAGGGACAAATTATGAACGTTTCAAACGCGGTAACACCAACAGCGGAACAACTTCAGCGGTTTCTCAACAGCGATTTTACCGGTCCCGTATGCATGGTGAACCTCTTGAAATTCAAAGACAAAGCCGAATATGAAGACGGTCGGGAAACGGATTTGACCGGACAGGAAGCTTACGGCCTGTACGGTGAACAAATGCGTGAGTTTGTATTGTCAAAGGGCGGCAGGTTTATTTTCTACAGCGCGGCCTGGCAAATGATTCTGGGATCTGTAGAGGAAGAATGGGATACGGTCGCTATCGTCGAATACCCTTCCAAGGAGGCATTCATCGAAATCGTATCTTTACCGGAAGTCCAGGGATTCGGCGTTCACCGTAGCGCAGGGCTCAAAGGACAATTGCTTATTGCAACCTCGCAAGGTCAAGTCCAAGAGGCCTAGCCGGGAGACGAACCATGTTGCGGACTATTCTCCTTGTCGCGGCGATTCTGGTCACCATCCCGGTTGTTCTGTTTATCGCACTGCTGGTTTATCCACGGCCAACAGACTACACGCCGGTTTGGGTTTTTGAGGGCAATAGCAGCAACATCGATTACTGCAAGTTGCCTTTGCTGGACGGCAAAGGTTTGCTGGCGAAAGACATACCACAAGGTCATACACCCGGTTGCGGCTGGGAGAAGTTCCCGCAACCCATCTTAAGGGATTGCACCGAAGCCTTATCACAAGGGGCCACAGACTTGCGCGGCTTGTGGCAGCAGGTTGGCGGAGAAGGAATTGGACACGTGGAACGCATTGAGCAGTGCGGCAACCGGGTGGTCGTCACCGCCAGTGGCATTGTTCACGACTTGACCACGGACGGTAAGCTCTCCGGTGCATCGAATGATGTCCGCCCCTTAAGGCTTGGACCATTTGATCTCTGTATCCGCACTTCGGCGACCACCAGATGGAAGAATGGAACATTGGAATTTTATGCCTTCGGTGGCCCGAGGGTGGTTTCCCGATACATGGAAGATGATGAGCTAGTCTGGGAATATCCTTCTATCGGCACCACCAGGATGAAGCGAATCTGCAAGCTTCCTCAAAAAGCTTATCTTCGACAGCCATGACACTGAACAGCTATATCGCGTTGTCCTGCATAAACCGGATGACCACGTCAGCAAATTCTGGCCCTGCATCTTCCTGCAGGAAATGCCCGGCCTTCTCGATGGTCGCATGGTTTTGATCTTTTGCGCCGGGAACCTCCTCCTGGAAGCGTTTGAATCCACCGGCAGTGACCGGGTCAGAATCGCTAAATGCAGTCAAGAAAGGTTTCTCAAACTCGCCCAGAACCTGCCACGCATGGCGGTTTGCCGCGATAGCCGGACCGTCCGGGTAGATGGGCACCAGGCTTGGAAATTGCCTCGCACCCTGCATGTATGCATCC
>JACZXW010000104.1 GCA_022571415.1 Pseudomonadota bacterium | reverse complement strand
CTGGATTTAAGTTGAGCTGACGTTGGCAAGTGGAGGGCCAGTCATCTGTTGATCGGTAGGCTGCAAATGCGTTGCCAATTCTTATTTCAAGCTCGGCTGTATCGACAAGATCATCTTGTTCTTTTGGCCATCCTCTTCTGTTGACCACACCGCAACGGCTGATGAATCCTGCCAGCGAGCGGACGGTATAGGCGCCCCGGCTGAAACCAAACATGTAGATAAAATCACCAGGTTCATAGTTCTTGACCAGAAACGTATAGGCGCTGCGGATGTTGGCAGACAAGCCGTAGCCAAATGCGCCGGAAATCGCTTTAATCGGGGCAAAGTCCTGGGTACCGACGCCATCATCGTAGAATGTACATTGATCGCCACCGGATCGGTCAATCATCTGATACAGGCGCCAGACATTCGTGTCGTGAGTCACCCCACCTTTATTGTTCGTACCATCAGAAAACACGATTAGGGACTTAGGCAACGATCTTCCCCCGGGCCTGGTGGTGGTTTCTTCCCCGGCTACATTAGCGGCATCGGTTCAGAGATCCTTTGCGCTGAAACTGGCTTTACCGCCCGAGGACTGGTATTTCTGGGCCTCAATCTTGCGTCTTATATCCTCGGGTGACTTGGCTTCCTGCTGCAGTCCTGGCGGTGCCGTCTTGGGTAACTGCGGGCTCAGGTTCTTTGCTTCAAACCTGGCCGGACCCATGGTCTGTTCCTTGCCAACAGTCATGATTTCCTTCTCGTCTATCGATTGAATCTTGAGATCCTGATCAGCCATACCGCGCATTCCTGCAAAAAGATTAGGTGGTGACTGTGACGCAATTATCACGCCATCTTGACGTTAAGCCGCTAAGATATTGATGTATAGAGATTTCTACATTGCCTCCATGTCAATGAAATCCAGGAATGAGTATGTTTGGCGGTAAGATCACCAGATATTTCATGAAAAGAAAAAACAGATGTAATAAACGGCGTAGAACTGAAAAATATGGGGCATGCCCGCGGGAGGGGATTTCCATCAACCTCTTTGAAGGCTACGTGAAGCAGTGTAAGACCCAGATCTATCGGGCGGTCCCTGGGGATCTCATGGAATGTTTCATCCTAGACGTCTCCAGGCTATACGGCTATTGTGTTTCCACAAAAATAGAACAAAGTACCTAGATGCAGTATGCAAACCCCCTCGTCACGCTCGTGTGTTGCCTGGTCATCACTGGATGTTCGCCGGATGATCCTGCCACGCCATCGACAACCACAAGTGCAACCCCGGATGTTTCCTGGCCCATGCATGGACTGAATGCCGGTGAAGCACGCTACAGCGAATTAACGGATATCAACCAGGAATCGGTTTCAGAATTGGCTGTTGCCTGGAGTTACGAACTGGGTTCGACCCGGGGGGTAGAGACCACGCCGATTATCATCGATGGTGTGATGTACGCCACCGCTCCCTGGAGTGTGGTGCACGCTATTGATGCGGCTACCGGCAAGGGGTTATGGCAGTTTGACCCCGATGTGCCCCGACAATGGGGGCGCTGGGCCTGTTGCGATGTGGTCAACCGCGGTGTTGCCCTGTGGCAGGACCGGCTTGTCTTCGGTACATTGGATGGTCGGCTGATCGCACTGGATAAACAAACTGGCAGGAAGCTGTGGGAAGTTCAGACCACGCCAAGAGACAAGGCCTACACCATCACAGGCGCGCCAAGGATTGCCAACGACAAGGTTATTATTGGTAACGGGGGCGCTGAATACGGGGTTCGTGGCTACGTCACGGCATACGATGTCAAAACCGGTGCGCAGCTGTGGCGTTTCTATACGGTGCCGGGCGATCCTTCCAAACCGCAGGAACATCCTGATCTTGATATCGCTGTACCCACCTGGACGGGAGAATGGTGGAACGCCGGTGGCGGCGGTACTGCCTGGGATAGCATGGCTTTCGATCCAGAGCTTAACTTAATATACATCGGCGTGGGTAACGGATCGCCATGGTCGCGTTACGAGCGAAGTCCTGGCGGTGGAGATAATTTGTTTCTGTCTTCCATTATCGCACTCGACATCGAGACAGGCAGATTACGCTGGTACTACCAGACAACGCCGGGCGATAACTGGGATTACACAGCCACCCAGCATATCCTGCTGACGGACCTGACAATCAATGGTGAGGTGCGCAAGGTACTGCTGCAGGCGCCGAAGAACGGATTTCTTTACACCATCGATCGGGTCAGCGGAGAACTCTTATCAGCAACCCACTATGTCAATCTGAACTGGGCGAGTCATGTGGATATTGAAAGCGGACGACCCGTTGAACTTGAAGATGCCAACTATAGTGAAAAACTCAAAAAGGTTATGCCCGGACCCACAGGCGGACACAACTGGCAACCCATGTCCTACAGCCAAAATACGCAGCTACTCTATTTACCTGCCCATGATACGGGCCTGTGGTACAAGAACGATGATGAGTTTGACTATGACCCGAGGACCTGGAACCTGGGGCTGAAGCTGGATGATGAGTTCGAAACAAGCTCCGAGGCTGACCCGCCGGTGTTTCGCGGTCATCTGATTGCCTGGGACCCAATTGAACGCAAACCCCGCTGGCAGAAACGCTTTACAGGGCATTGGAATGGCGGCCTGTTATCCACCGCAGGCGGGCTTGTCTTTCAGGGCACCGCCGATGGTCACTTCACGGCGTATCGTGATAGCGACGGCGAACAGCTATGGCAAGTCAGCTCGACCTCAGGTTTTTTTGCGCCGCCCGTGACTTATCGCAGCGATGGCGAACAATATATAGCGATCGCTGCAGGTATCGGTGGCGGTGGTATGTTCGCCCCCGTCGAAGGGGCGATGATCAATGACTATCACAATGAAGGGAGGATCATCGCCTTTAAAATCGGCGGCAAAGCAACCATGCCGGTTTCCAAAAAACGCGACATGACCCTGCCGGAGTTACCGCAGATACCGGCCGGTGAAGACCGGATTGCACAAGGTAAAACGCTGTATAACACCTATTGTATCTGGTGCCACGGTGGCGGCGCGGTGAGCAGCATGCTCTATCCCGACCTGCGCTATTTGAGCCAGGAGAAGCATGCGATCTTTAAGGAAATTGTAATTGACGGTGCCTTCCTGGGTTCGGGTATGCCGAAGTTTGACGATGTAATGAATGCCGAAGATGCGCTGGCAGTCCAGGCATTTGTGCTTGAACAGTCGGTGTTGCTGCGGCAGGGGTTGATACCCGAAACCAGGTAGCACCGGTGTTCCAGGAGTAATAAATTTGACTGACATCAGCGCCAGCGAAAAGCTCGAAGTTACATATGGCATGATGTTTATCTATGGTCTGGGCAGGTCTGCCGAGGCTATAAAAAGCCGGGTCTTCGAGACTTTCCTTTTCTTTTATTATGTACAGGTCCTGGAAGTACCTGGCACCTACGCGGGTATTGCGGTGGGAATTGCCCTCGCCTTTGACGCTGTTACCGATCCGTTCATGGGCAGCTTTTCCGACCGGTTTCGCTCCCGCTGGGGTCGGCGGCACCCCTTTATGTTGCTGTCGGTCTTTCCGCTGACTATTACCTTTCTGCTGTTGATGATCCCGCCCGATGGCATGACGTCATTCGGGCTGGCGGTCTGGCTTGGCGTGTTTGCTGTTCTCGTCCGAGGATCTATTACGCTCTTTCATGTACCTTATCTGGCACTGGCTCCTGAACTGGTGGGTGAGTACGATCGGCGCACCACCCTGGTCGTTATCCGTAACATCATGGGGATTTTCGGCTCGGCTACGGCTTTTTTTGTTGGCTTCAATTATTTCTTCGCGAGCACGCCTGCGTTCGAAAATGGACAACTAAATGCCCAGGCCTATCCGCCCTATGCGATCGCCATGACAATACTCATGGTAAGTGCCATATTTTTTTGTGTACTGGGAACCAGTAAACAGATTCCCTATCTGAATCCACCGAGCGCCGGTCGACAATTCAAGTTCAGCGATATTTATCTTGATATCGCCGAGGCAATGAAAAACCGTTCCTTTCGCGCTATTTTTGTCGCCATGGTGTTCTTTGCTGTCTACGGTGGCGTGCACTCCACCATGAGCCTGCACATGGGAACTTATTTTTGGGAGTTATCTCCCGGGGAGTTCACGATCTATGCTTTGACAATACTTTTTGGGGCGCTGTCAGGGCTGCCGCTTGCCTACTTCTCCATTCGCCGTTACGACAAAAAACCCACTTATCTTACCTTGATCACTTTGTCTGTTATTTTTACAACATTGCCAGTGGTGTTGCGTCTGTTAGGGTTATTCCCGGGTAATGACGATGCTCTGTTTTTCCCCGTATTCCTGACCATGATCTTCCTCGGTACTACCTGCGCCCTGGCGGCAGGAACCGCATCCGCTTCCATGGTGATGGATACGACAGATGAGCATGAACTGCTAACTGGCCATCGGCAGGAAGGTGTCTTTTATGGCGCAATATCTCTCTCTGGTAAGGCTGCATCTGCGCTGGGTCATGTCATCGGTGGCTTTACCATCGACTTGATCAGATTTCCCCTGGGAAGTGATGTTAAGCCCGGCACCGTGGATCCCGAGATTATCTGGGAACTGGGTTTTTACTTCGGACCCATGGTGGCGCTGCTGCCGGTCATCGCTATCTGGATTATAAGTGGCTACACTCTCTCGCGGAAACGCCATCGCGAAATTTTGCAGGGGCTTGGCCGCGCTGAACCTTTGTAAATACCTATCCCATGGCAAAATTTCTTATAGATGAATACTCTGATGAATCAATGCAGAGATTAGGCAGACGGCATATGCAGATGAACGAATTGGGTTTTTATACCTCGGCAGGTGCGCCGAAGTTCCTTCGGGATCTTGATGAGATGCAAAAAAATATTCTAACTAGCAGGCAGCCTCGTCAGAAAAAGATTCTGATATGAAAATCCTAACGTTAGTAACTCTCCTTTTCTGCTCCGCGGCAACAACAGCATTATCTGAAGGGGATACCGCGCCTTCTTTTAGCTTACCCATATTAGGCGAACAGCAAATTGTCAGCCTATCAGAGCTTCGCGGCAAGATTGTGTATCTTGATTTCTGGGCGTCATGGTGCGGACCTTGTCGAATTTCGTTACCGCAGATGGTCGTGTTGCAGGAGGAGCTAGGTTCTGATCAATTCGAGGTCATCGCTATTAACCTGGATGAAGACCAGGAACAGGGTTCCAGGTTTCTAAAGCGCTATCCTGTAAATTATACCGTGCTTACCGACCCGGAAGGCAAGGTCGCCGAAATTTACCAGTTACCCGGGATGCCCAGTTCTTTTGTCATTGATCAGGCTGGAATAATTTCATTGGCGCATACCGGTTTCCGGCGAGGTGACATGAGCATCATTCGTAACCACATCGAAGTGCTGTTAGATCAGGATGATTAAACAAAGACTCTGTGCGCTTGTTTTTGTTTGCCTTTTTGGATTAGGTTCCTGCCAATCGGTTCAGCCATGGCAGCGCGGCACGCTGGCGAAACCGGAAATGCGACTTGAAGTCGATAAACTGGGCTCACAGCTATACAGCCAGGTTTACTTTAGTAAGGAAGCGTCGTCGGGTGGTATTGAAGTAGCCGGTGCCGGTTGTGGTTGTAACTAGTCATGATCAAAGCCCGGCCTTCACCGCTGCTGGCACTTTCCACGGCGGCTCTATCATTGCCGGTTTTTTCTGCATCGCAACCCGCAGAAATTGAATTGTCGATAAAAACTTCGGTATACAAAGAGGGTGACATACCAGCACATCTGTTTTTGAGCGGGAGTAATGAACGATATGATATTGATATTCACCAGTTTTACTTACTCGGTCCCATCGCTAGAAACTGGAGTCTTGCATTGAGTGGGTCTCGTGAAATCATGAGTGGTGCGTCACCCTGGGGCACAGTACGAGGAATTGACGGTAAACCAGCTTTAATTATGAGCGGTGCCACGATCAGGGAGTCACGAACGGAGGTGAGTATAGGCGTTAATCGCTATACGAACCACGCAAGTTTCGGTCTCGCAATCACACGTTCGACGGAGAATGACTACGAAGCGCATGCCATCGTACTATCAGGTGAATGGGATTTTAATAACAAATTGTCTACGCTGACCCTGGGATTGAGTTACTCCAGCGACGACATTGAACCGGTTGATGCAGCGTTGTTTGGTCGCGTTCAAAAAGAAAACAAGCACAGTCGCTCTTTCTCAATCGGCTGGACCCAGGTACTGAATAAAACATCTCTGCTGCAATCTGGCGTTAGTGTCACAAAACATGATGGCTACCTAACCGACCCATACAAGTTGCGTGACAGTCGCCCGGATGAACGTCTTGAATGGGCCTTGAGTCTTCGTTACCGTAAATTTTTCGAGAATAGAAACGGTGCCTTGCATCTTGACTGTCGCTATTACCAGGATGATTTCGGCATACAGTCATACACATTGCAAACGGCCTGGTATCAGAATTTGAGTGAAGGCATCCAGCTGGTTCCAAGCCTGCGTTACTACAGCCAAAGGGAAGCAGATTTTTACCTGTCGGTTGATGATTTCAGCTTACCCCTCAGCGTGAATCAATCCAGTGACTATCGGCTTTCAACCTATGGTGCATACACATTTGGTCTCAAAGGAATTGTTAGTCACAACAACTGGTCAGTGAGTATCAGCATTGATCGCTACATCAGCAGCGATAGGTACGCACTGGCAGACGCAAATTTTAAGCATCCGGCTTTGCTGGATTTTTCGCTCGCGTCTCTTGGTTTTGATATCCGGTTCTAGCAATGGAACTGTTCGAATTTCCTTTTCACGCCATGGGTTGCCCCTGCGAGTTGCGTTTCTATGCAGATACGAAGCAAATCGCAGAGCATGCAGCGCGGGAATGTATTGCGGAAGCGAACCGTTTCGAAAGCAAGTATTCACGTTATCTAGAAGATAGCGTTACTACCTGCATCAATAGTGCAGCGGGTGTGGGGCCGATAAAAATTGACCAGGAAACGCGTGCCATTTTAAATTATGCGCATGTTTGTCATGAGCAAAGCCATGGGCTCTTTGACATCACGTCGGGCGTATTGAGAAACGTGTGGAACAGCCAACGGCGGTCATTACCACGGGATTCTGAATTGCAGGCGATGCTCGAGCTGGTTGGTTGGAATAAGGTTGAGCTCACTGACGACACAGTATATTTACCCATTCGGGGTATGGAACTGGACTTTGGCGGTGTGGTGAAAGAGTACGTTGCCGATGCCCTTACCCTCATGGCAAGGTCGATGGCCATAGAATATGGTCTTGTCAATCTCGGCGGTGACATCAGCATTGTTGGCCCGCAGGTGAACGGCAAGCCCTGGACGGTTGGAATTGTGCACCCGAGGGTGCCAGATACTGCCATTGCTGCCATTGCCTTATCAAGCGGCGCTATTACTACCAGCGGGGGCTATGAGCGTT
>JACZXW010000103.1 GCA_022571415.1 Pseudomonadota bacterium | reverse complement strand
CACGAGATGATATATGGCTATACCTTTGCTGTGATTGCTGGATTCCTGCTCACATCCGTACGCAACTGGACGGGTCTCGATACAGTGTCCGGTGGCAGGTTGTTTATTCTTTTTTGTTTGTGGGCTTTGGCCAGGTTAGGCAATTCACTCGGAAGCTATTGGTTTGCGGCCTTGCCGGACCTGGCGTTCATGTTGTTGTTTGGCTGGTATGTCGTGGCGCCTATCGTTATCGTTAAACAATGGCGGCAGACCGTAATCGTTGGTATCGTTTCGGTGCTGTTGCTCGCTAACAGCTTGTACTATGCCGGGCAACTGGGAATGGTCAGTAACGGAATATACCTCGGCAACTATCTTGGTTTTTATCTTATCCTGGGACTTGTCCTGGTCATGGCGGGCAGGGTGGTACCGTTTTTTACCGAGCGAGGGGTATCTGAAACGGTTCGCCTTCCGGTTAGGTCTTGGCTCGAGATATCTAATTTCGTCACCTATGTGGCATTCGTTTTCGCTGTTTTTCTTGGACCAGAGACCCCGATTCCCGCTGAACTAGTCAGTGGTCTCGCAATGTTCCTGTTTGTTCTTAACATCCTGCGGCTTGGGAGCTGGTACACACGGGGAATTTGGCAAAAACCCTTGTTGTGGAGTTTATTCTTTGCCTACGGTTTTATTGCATTGGGCTTTTTGTTGTTCGGTCTGCTCTATTTTGGCTGGTTCAGTGTTTTTATTCCCATTCACGCCATTGCGGTTGGCGGTATTGGCCTGCTTACGCTGAGCATGATGGCGAGAGTGTCTCTTGGCCACAGCGGGCGGAGTATTCATGTGCCTTCAACAACCGTTGTGACAGCTTTCTTTGTGCTGGTTATTGCGGCGATCACGCGCGTGATAGTTCCGATCCTGTTGCCACAATATTATCTGATGTTGATGCAGGTCAGTCAGATACTGTGGATGGTTTCGTTTGCACTCTTTTTGTTGGTCTATGCGCCATTGTTTCTCAAACCGCGTATTGACAATCAACCAGGTTAATTTGCGCTCGAGTGTAGGCTCGCTCCGGCAATCCTTCTCCGCTGCTCGGAAGTATCAGATACCTCGATATATCCAGCGCGATGCCAGTGAATGATCTGGTCCGCGTACTGGAGCAGGTTGGGATTGTGGGTGACATAGATGCAGGTGATATTCAGGGACTTCAGGGTGGCCATGATTTTCGACTCGGTTTGGGCGTCAATATGCGCGGTACCTTCGTCGAGAAACAGGATTCTGGGTTGGCTATACAAGGCCCGGGCGAGAAGTAATCGCTGTTGTTGCCCCTGGGAAAGTGCGGTGCCCATATCTCCGATAAGGCTCTCGTAACCCATCGTCATGCCCAGGATATCCTCATGTATCTCGGCCTGCCTTGCTGCCTGAAGAATCCGGTCTGTATCCACAGACAGGTCGAAGAAGGTGATATTGTCTTTTATCGAACCAGAGAACAGCCCGTCTTCCTGGGTGACAGCCGATATTGCGCTGCGATAACTGCGTAGAATAGTTTTTGATAATGGTTGTCCGTCAATCAGCACCTGGCCATCTGTCGCGTTGGACAAGCCCATCAATACCTTGAGCAAGGTAGATTTTCCGACCCCGGAAGAACCGTAGAGAGCGACGAAGTTACCCGCAGGGATCTGCAGTGAAAGATTCTCGAATAGTGGTTGCTGGCTGTCGCTATAGGTAAAGGAAGCATGACTGAGTTCTATCTTTCCGGTGATAGGGATGGTGAAGTAGCCCTCGTTTCCGAGTCCGGTTTCAAGTGTTGAATTGGTGATATCGGATACACGTTCGAGGTGCAGACCTACCATCCGATATTGCATCACCTGGTTAATTATCGAGGTTACGGCGGCGGAAAAATTGGAACGATAAGACATGAAGGCGTAGAGCATTCCGATTGAAAGCAGACCACCCATGACTTCCTTTGCACCCAGATAGACAACGATCAGGAATTCGAGGCCAGTCAGTGCGTTATTGACTGCTTCATAGCTGATCGTGAGTCGTCCTGCTCGTGCGTTGTTGGTCAGGCTTTCTGCAAATTGATTTCGCCAGGCACCTTCCCGTTGCGACTCTTTACCCGCCAGTTTGATACTCTGCAGTGATCGGATGGATTCCATAAAGAGGCTGTCCAGTTTGGCGACTGAAGTGATGACCTCATGGTTACTGTTACGCAGCGGTTGAAATTGAATTGCCCTGAATATGCCATAAAGGGTGGCGGATACAAGTACAACCAGGGTTAACGCGGGTGAATAGGCATACATCATTGCCACTGTCGAGATTGCCAGCAATCCGTCGATGAGGATTGAAATACTGCCATTTGTGATGAAATTCTGAATGGGTCTTATCGATTCGAAACGGGAAATCACATCGCCCAGGTGACGTTTCTGGAAATAGTCCATAGGCAATCGCATAAGATGATGCATCACACTATTACCCAGGTTAAAGCTCAACTGATTTGTCAGATAAATACTTGAGTATCCACGGATGGTTTTGGTCGCGACCGAAATAAGGGTCAAGGCTGCAAAGCCAAGCACCAACACCAGGAGCAGATCCGTATCATGTTTTACCAGCACCTCATCAATAACGAGTTGTACATAGAAAGGCATGCCCAGGGCAAACAACTGTATTAGCAAGGACAGTACAAGAATCTGTACCAACGAAGATGTTAAGCCCTTGGCGCCGCGCCAAAAGTCCCAGATATTCAGTCTGTTGTGCTGCGATCCAGTGATGAATGTACTCCTTGGTGAAAGTTCGAGCGCAATACCGGTAAAGCGCTGACTGGCTTCTTTCAGTGAGTACTTCCTGACGCCCACCGCTGGATCATGAATGACGAGGGAACGTCGGGTTACCTGTTTCAATACAACAAAGTGATTGAAATTCCAGTGCAGGATAGCTGGTACGGACAGGTGGACAAGTTCCTCCATATCAACGCGTACGGCCCGGGATGCCAGTGCCAGTGAATCGCTAAGATCCATGATGGTCTGGATGCTTGCGCCTCTTGCTGAAGGGTTGAAAGTTCGACGCAGGGAAGGCAGGTCACAATGATATCCGTGATATGAGGCGATCATTGCGATGCAGGCCAACCCACATTCTGCTGCCTCGGCTTGGAGAATGCTTGGCAGTTTGTTTTTCCCTGACAGATTTAACATCAGGCGGCTACCAGGTACGGCCTCGCAATGCATAGAGTGGGTTTAGCATCCAATCGAGAATTGAGCGTTTTGCCAGCACGATATCGGCTGTCAGCAACATGTCTGCCTGCAGGGGTTTCTCTTTGCCGAAGGCCGTTATTGTGTTTTTCTGTAACGCTACTTTGGCTATAAACACGGGTTCGTGTACCTGCACGGGTCCGGCAAGTTGTCCGGGATTGATGGCAGCATTGGAAATTGAAATGATTGTCCCCGCTTGTGTACCAAATTTCTGGTAAGGAAAGCTGTCGTACATCAGCCGTACGCGTTGTCCATCGTTGGTTAAGCCGGCAGCTCGACTGGGTATCAACAGCCAGGCGAAAAGATGGTTGTCCATAGGCAGTATTGAAAGAATCGGACGGTCGCTGCCGATTGAATCACCGGTACTTACATTGATTGCGGTAATGACACCGTCAATCGGCGCTGTTACCAGATAGTTTGATCGAGCATGAATTTCGGTGATTCTCTGATTAAGATCAGACACCTCTTTGTCTAGTGTGGCGAGTTTGTCCTGCAACATCAGTGGCAGAATTTTAAGCTGGTGTCTGGTGTTTTTCATTTCAGCACCAATTTGGGTCATGTGCCGGGCAATGCGCGCGAGTTCCTTCTGTTCGTTCAGGTTCGCTGTCCTAGCTTGGATTAACTGGCTGTCGGACACGAAACCTTTGGTTTTTAGGTTGTGGACTACCTGCAACTGCTGATAGGTTAATCTGGTCCGGGAAATCTGTAAGGCCTGAACTCGATGAAGATGGGTCAGTTCGTCCTGCAATGATGCAGACCTGGTTATCTGCCATTCGCGTTTCAGAACAGCTTTTTGTTTTTCCCGTCCCATGCTCTGGGCGAGATGTTATTTTTGACTCAGCAATTCCGCCAGTATTTCCTCGTTCACTTCTTCCCCCCCCAGCAGCGAGTAAGGCGTCCGCACTTGCAGCAGCGGCTGGTCTTTCTTAACGGGTTCTCCTTCCTTAACCAGTAAATTTCCTGCGATACCTTTCGCAGTCGGATAGACCCTTGAAATGCCACCTTCCGGTTTCAGATAACCTGAGACCGTTTCTTTTCTGGCGTATTCTCCAAAGTATAAAAAAGTGATACCTGCAGATGTAATGGCAAACAGGATCAAGGTCAGCGAGCGAATCGTCAGTGGCTGTGTAATCATCGTACCTCCGAGGGAACGCTGACCCGCGTATTCGATGGCTTCCCTTCTGTAGAGTTCCTTATCAGAATCCTTCATCGGTTAAAATCTTCTTTCCAAATGTTTTCGGAGTAAGTTACCCGGAGCACCAAATCGTAAAAATGGTTTATTGCTGAAATAGATGTAGGAAAATGAGGTTAGATGATTAGGGTGATAAGTTAGAATCATGTTGCCTGGGGGAACAGCCCTGAGCGGAAAGACAGCCCTGAGCGGAAAAACAGCCCTGAGCGGAAATACAGCCCTGAGCGGAAATACAGCCCTGGAGAAACAGTCATAAGCAGGATAAAGCCTGCGCGGAGTTAGCATGCAATGACCCATATCGATTCCTACTACAGTCGCACGGCCGAACCTGGCATACAGGCTCAGGTGTTACGAACGGAAATTGATACGCCCGTGTGCATCATCGGCGGCGGGCTCGCGGGTATCTCGACTGCACTGGGGCTTGCAGAACGTGGGATAAATTGTGTGTTACTTGAAGCCCAACAGGTTGGCTGGGGCGCTTCCGGGCGAAACGGCGGCTTTGTGGGTCGAGGATTTTCGCAAAACGCGCTTAAACTTGCGAAAACGTTGGGTGAATCTCACGCGAGACGGCTCTATTCGCTGACAGGACAAGCCTTTGGGCTAATGCAACAGAGAATAGAAGGGCATGAGGAATCGATTCTTCAACCCGGGTCCGGATCGGTCACCGCTTCATGGTTCGATGATGAACCAGGGGTGAAGCATTATGTCGCAGAGATGAATCGGATTTTTGATGAAACGTTGGAATTCTGGCCCCGGGAGAAGATCGCTGAAAATTACCTGACATCACGTTATTACGATGGTTTCCTGAAGCCGGATACGATGCGCATGCATTCACTTAACTATACCATTCACACAGCGACACTCGCGATGCAAAAGGGAGCCAGAATATATGAAGGCACGCCCGCTAAAAAGATCAGGCGGAAAGGCAGCAGATGGCATATTGTCACACCATCTGGATTAGTGAATGCAGACCAGATTGTCTATGCCTGTAGTGGTTACATTGGCTCGTTGCACGGAAAACTGAGTCGCGCGACTTTGCCGGTCGCAACTTATGTGCTGCTGACCGAACCACTGGGGGAGAGGCTTCATGATGCTATCAGGGCCCCGTATGCAGCGGGAGATAATCGTTTTTCATCAAACTACTACCGTATAGTAGGAGACAAGCAATTGCTCTGGGGTGGCCGGGTCTCTATGTTTCAGCCGACGCAGGAAAGACTCAAGGTCATCATGGTAAATGACCTGCTGTCTGTTTATCCACAACTCAAAGGCGTAAAAGGGGAGGTTGCCTGGGGTGGTTTTATGGGCTACGCCAGGCACAAGATGCCGCAAATAGGCCAACTGAAACCTAGTGAATGGTATTGCCAGGGCTTTGGCGGAAGCGGCATGGTAACGACGACCATGGGGGGAGAATTGATTGCCTCGGCTATCGCTGCAGATGATGATCGATACCAGATGTTTGCGCGCTTTGGTCTCAGTTATGTCGGTAAACCTTTTGGTCCGATCATTGCGCAGTTAGCCTACTGGTCTTATCAATTACAGGATGCGCTGCAGGTCAGTCGGTTAAACCGGAAGTTCTGATTCAGAAGATGTGGTCGTGGTTACTGCACCAAAATTGTGGTTAATCACCAGTATGATGATTAACAGAAGCACAAGTGCCGGAATGATGATGAGGGGTGTGGGGTAGATTCCGGCGAAGAGAAAGGTGACGAAGGTCACTGATCCTGCTATCAGTGCATAGTAAAACTGCGTGGTCACGTGATCGATGTGTGGACAATCAGCGCCTATCGAAGCCAGCACGGTCGTATCTGAAATTGGTGAGGTGTGATCACCGAACAAACCCCCGCTTAATACCGCGGCTACTGTCAGGTACATGGGTGCGCCAGTTGCATGTGCAACAGGAACTGCAAGCGTCATCAAAATGGCGAATGTTCCCCAGGAAGACCCGGTAGCAAGAGAGATGACTGCGCCGAGAAGAAAAACCAGCGCGGGAAGCAGGGCGGGATTTATACCCTGGCCCACGAGAACGGAAAGCGTCTGCGCTGTGCCGAGATCTTTAACGACTGAGCTCAATGACCAGGCGAGGATGAGGATGATTACGACGAAAACCATCGTTTCCGTTCCCTTCACGAATATACTTAAGGAGTCATTCAGAGAGGTCCGCTGGTGTTTATTCATCAGGTAGGCGCAGGCAAGTGAAGCTGCGATATAAGCGATAGTCAGCGTTGAGCGAACGTGAACGCTGGTGAGTTCGTCTTTCATCGCATACCAGCTTAACAATCCCGCGATTAACCCCAACAATATCGTTAAGGGTGCGACGAAAAGACTTATTGGAGGTGTGTCGTCTTCTGTTTCTTTGCTCGAAGCTGTAACGTTTTCATCGGGTTGGTATTGTTCTTGCGCCCTGCGCATCGGGCCGAAGTCGCGGCCGCCCAGGATAAAGAATAAAACTGAAGCTAGTGTCAATATTGCGTAGAACTGGTAAGGAATGACGTTGACCAGCACCGAAAGGGATGGTTCGGTCAATCCGGTATCGATGAAAGCCTTCTCAATAAGCCCCATGATATATGCACCCCAGCCAATAAAGGGGATGAGGATACAAATAGGAGAAGCGGTGGAATCTAGTATGTATGCCAGCTTCTCCTTGCAGATTTTCAATTCTCTGTATATCGGTCTGAACAGAGGGCCAATAATCAGCGCGTTGCCGGAATCAGTAAAGAATATAGCCAGACCAGACATCCAGGTTGAGAGCTGTGCCCGTTTTGCGTTGGAAATCAGCCGCGTCATCCCTCGCGCAAAGGCCCTGGCGCCGCCAGAGGCTTCAAGGAGTTTGATAAAACCACCAATGGCCATCATGGTGAAAATAATCTGGATATTCGACGGCGTACTGATTTCAACGAATATTCTGGTTTCGATCAGGTCCAGCGTCGCAGCAAACGGATTGTAGTCAGTTAAAATCAGCGAGCCGCTGAACACTCCCAGACCGAGGGAAACGAAAATGATAACAACACACATG
>JACZXW010000102.1 GCA_022571415.1 Pseudomonadota bacterium | reverse complement strand
TGGGTCTCCCTTCGGGCGAGGCGAGAAGGCATCATCTGCTGTGTTCCCTCTCTGGTGAAGGACGTGCCATTCCCTGCGAGACGCGCCTTGCAGCTAATACCTTCTCGTCTCGCTTAATGGTCACATAATATAGGACACTACACTGGATAGAAACTTTTTCAAATCGAGCAACTGTTGCTTCGTCCAGCGTAAAGGGACAGTCGCTTGCCAGCTGGTGGAATTTAATAGCTCCTTTATCCGTTGCCCCCTTTGAGCGACCTGCCCCTCCAACACGTTCAGCTGATATTTGTAGTTGGTTAACTGCCTCATCAATTGGCCCATCCTCACGTCGCCTGAAGTCCCTACCCGCCGTGAGACTGCAGCGAGTTGACTCTCCGCAAGAGCTTGCTTTGTCGCCTCGAGATAAGCGTGTCCGAATCTCTGATCTGGCTCCAGATAATTCCCTTCGGCCCACTCGTTCCAAGCATTGACGAAGACGATACGTTCCTCTCCAAATAAGCGGGCATTGGTGATGTCAATCGCGCGAGACAGCCATGCTTTGTATTTCTGGGGAGTAGAACCAAGGTAAATGTTCGCTCCCTTCTTGCGACGGGCCCAGTTGTCCCAGGAGGGGGTCACACATCGGAACCACTTGTACCCCGGAATTTCTTTGGCCATCATGGTGTCGGTCAGGGCTTGATAGGAATAGATATAGTTGTTCTCGCAATCCGGGGTAAGATCCCTTCCGGCCTGACTAAGCTGTTGCGAGTCAGCCATTAGTCGGGGCCCCGTGTTCTTCCAGTCCGGAGCAAACTCCAGGGCTGCATCAAAGTTAATGTCATGCGGATCACATGTGCCGATGCTCTCGACCCGGCAGAGATACAAATCTCCGATTCCAGCCTTGCGGGCCTCTTGGCGCCAAATTTCCGCCATTCGAGCAGGATTGGGGATGTTCTCGGTACGATAAACCAGGAAAAGTGGTTTTCCATTGACTCGAAGGTACCTTTTGTCCTCGAATACTGGAAACAGTGACTGGATGTGACGCCGGTCATCTTCCTCGCAGTAATCCTGCCTCATCAAAATCTGTTGGTTTTCGCCATCCCATCGCCGCGTCCAGTTCTCATTCGCCCAGCAGATACAGAAGGGGAAATCGGGCTTTCCTGACTTGAGCAGTTCCTCCAGGGGGAGTTCCAACAGCCTTCGACCATTGAACCAGTAATGGTAGTAACAAAACCCCTCGATTCCGTATTTTTTTGCGAGATCAGCCTGGGCAATCCGTGTCTCCTCTTGCCGCAGGTCGTAGAACCCCAGATCCGCAGGGATTCGGGGCTGGTAGTGTCCGGCAAATAGCGGTTCCGCTTTGGCAACGTTTCGCCAATCAGTGAACCCCTTGCCCCACCACTCATCGTTCTCCGGGATCTCGTGGTACTGTGGAAGATAAAATGCGATGAGGCGGGGGTGCGCTTGCCGTGTCGCATCCGATACCGCGTCTGCAAGGCGTAAGGCAGCCTCGTATTTGGAGACGGATAGTATGTGGGTCATCAGTTCCGCGGTTTTTTTCCAAGTGAACTTATCCGCGACGAACTTCGATTCACGCTGGCTCAGTTCCTCCAGTTTTTTCTCGTCCGTGTACAGGCGAACTACTTCTGCCGCGAAGTCTGCAGGGCTGTCATGAGGTGAAGCCAGTTGATCTATCCCCTTGATCCCCTCCAGGCCTACCGCAGTCGAAACCAGCGGGATCCCGTTGTACAGTGCCTCGATGACTTTGCCTTTGACTCCGGCGCCGAACCGCAGGGGCACCACCATCATTCGCACACTCTCGTACAGGGCGTTCAGTTCCTGCTCACTCACCCTGCCCAGAATCCTGATGCTTTCCGAGTGCAACAATGAAATATCCTCGGGAGGATCGGCCCCAACCACGTTGAGGACAATATCAGGGATCTGCTGCTGTATGAGGGGAAAAACCTCACTGCAAAACCAGGAAATGGCATCCCGGTTGGGGGCGTGCTTACAAGCACCAACGTAAATCAGGTCATGACGCTTGCTAAAGTCATGGTCTGGATCGCGCAGACCCTGGTAGAAAAATAGTGGGACGGTAAAGACCTGCTTGTGCGGGAATTTCCCCTTGATGAACTTTTCTTCGACTTCACTGAAGGTCAAAACAACATCGCTGTTAGCGAATATGAAGTTCTCTTTCTGCTCGTAGAGCTGCGCTTTTTCGAGTGTTGCCTGGTCGTTTTCCAGCTCGGCTTTTCGCTGCAGCCTGAGGTAATGCAGGTCATGACACTGGTAGATGATCGCCGCATTGGTGCACCGCTTTACAGTAGGCAAAAAGGTGTCCACTGGATCGGGTTTGTTAAAAAAGACATAGTCGATCCCCTGGCCGTTTTCCCACAGCCAAGTTTCCCAGTTTTCCCGATACCACTCGCCGTCCAGGGTCTCAATCCCGAGTTGATTAAGTTCGGTTGAATATGGATCCAGCCGCTGGAAATCCTCGGGCAGGAATTTCACCTCCAGCCCCATCCCCACCAGCAATTCAAGATACATGAAGTCAGCCCGTGATCCGGCATACAAATCATACTGGGGCACCGCATAATCCACGAACAGCAGTGTCGGCTTCCTTTCCCATTTTTTGAAGGCTTTCGCCCACCCAGGTATTTTATGATCATTCTGGGCCATTAAGTCCTGCCCCCATTCCCCTAGGGAACCTCTGATCTATTCATGAACTCGTACCTTGTGTCCAAAATATCCAGCCTCTGTGTGGCAAATCTTCGCAATAACCCGCTATTAAGTGCGATTCACACCTTGATTCTGAACATCTTAGATCACAATACTACTTCGTCCAGAATAAATCAGAGGTCCCTTAGGCCATTTATCGAAAAAATCAAAGCCACCTGTTCGATCTCTGAGTCTTGATACCAATAAAATTGAACCCAATGGCCTTGTTTGTTTATAAGGTTCGTTCCAAAGGGGGCCGGTAGGGTACCATACGCCCCACTTCAGTTTCGAGCCGGACACAATTGAACAACATCATTCGACCCATCATCAAAATGTACCCGTCGTGACTTTTACTACCTTTAGGTTTTGTATTGGCATCCTGCCATCCATCCATCCCGCCCCCTCCCACGCCAACAACCCAGTAAGCTTCCCTGCGCCTGGCTTGTGACTGCTCTGTTGTGCACTGGCATGAAGATGCACAGGGGGATGTCCTCAACATTGGGCGTAAAACCCGGTCCATTCCACCGGCCATCCGGCGGGCCTTGAAGTGCAGAGACGGTGGCTGCCGCTTCCCCGGCTGTAGCTGCACGCGTTTTGTCGATGCCCATCACATCCACCATTGGGCGGATGGCGGTGAGACTTCGATGGATAATCTGGTACTTCTATGCCGCAGACATCACCGGCTGGTGCATGAGGAGGGGTTTGGTATCACTACTGACCCATCCGGCGCCATTAATTTCACCTTACCCGATGGAACAATCATCCCAGCCGGCCCCGATACACGTTTCAGCGGGAACGTCGTGGCTCTGACAATGAGAAACGGGGAAAAGGGTTTGAACATCAACTCAAACACCATCGTAACCAAGTGGTGCGGCGAGAAAATGGATAACCAGATGGCCGTTTTGGGTTTGTTGCAACGAGAATAACGTTGAGTGCCCGTTCGACACTCTGAAAACCCGGATGGGTTCCACCTGCTTTCTGACCAATACGCTCGATCGGGTAAATTCTGAAATAAGCCTGCGTGTGCTAGCTTTGAATTCTGTGAAGGTTGTTCACACGGCTAAAACCGACAAGCTTATTGGTGACGAAACCGTTAGCAGCTTGACAAGATGGCTGAATGTATTGTCTGACCTACAGTCCGGCAAGGTTTGCCCAGTGAACACCTTTACGCCCATGCTGTGGTCCCACCGCAATGCGGTAAGTAGTGGACTGCTCCAGCGCGTCCCTGCGCCCGCGGCATTAGTGAATCCCTTCACTCAACGTACAAACATTGACAATCTTTGTAGTTGCTGCCATATTTTATCTAAGACACACTAACGTAGGAAAAGGCCATGCACATATCACTCACCGCAGAGCTGGAATCCCGCATCAAATCAAAGGTTGAAAGTGGCCTTTACAATAATGCCAGCGAAGTCATTCGAGAAGCTTTGCGCTTCATGGATATCCACGAAGACTGGATTCAAGAGCTAAAACTTGCCCGTCTACGCGAACAGCTACAAGTAGGCGTTAACCAGCTGGAGCGTGGCGAAGGCATCACTATTCAATCTAAAGAGGCGTTGAATGACCTATTTCAAGACATCACAAGGTAGGTTCAACGCCTTGTTGTTATGCATACATTGATCATTTCGCCTATCGCAAGAGATGACCTAAAAAAGATCTATCAGTACGGCACACTCAACTGGGGAAAGGCCAGGGCATCCCGCTACATTGACCATTTGAAAGCGCAGGTTTGGAGTCTGACCGAACACCCAGAAAGAGGCATAGAACGTGATGAGTTGTTATCAACAACGCGCAGCATCACGATAGAAAGCCATGTCATTTTCTACCGAACAAAAAATCAACAATTAGAGGTTATTCGCGTATTACATGCTCGACAAGATCCACAACGACACATCAAATAATCGCTATTCGAAATTGGCGTCTTCCTCAAGCAATAACTCGGGTCCGTTGCAGCGCCGCTAGTTATCTCTTCCAGGCGAGGTGCACACCATCGCCGACCGGGGCAAGATAGGCTTCGACGCGCGGATCGCGGGAGATCTTCTCGTTCAGCGCCCGAATCGCTTGCGTGTCCTCGCTGTTCTTGGCTGAGTTCGCTACGGAACCGCCCCACAGTGCGTTGTCGATCGCAATGACACCGCCCGGCCGCAGGAGCGCTAAGCAGCGTTCATAGTAGCCGTCGTAGCCCGGCTTGTCCGCATCGATGAACGCAAAGTCGTAGGACTCTCCCTTGCCACCGGCGAGCATAGCGTCCAGGGTGTCGGCGGCCGGGCCAATGCGTAGATCGATTTTGTCAGCAACGCCAGCCTCGCGCCAATACCGCAGCGCGACGTTCGTCCACTCTCGATTGATGTCGCAGGCGACGATGCGGCCCGTGTTCGGGAGAGCCAGCGCGGTAATCAAAGTGCTGTAGCCGGTGAACACGCCCACCTCGATGGTTCTTCGCGCGCCGAGGCAGCACAACAGCAGCGTCATGAAGCGCCCTTGGTCTCGCCCGATCTGCATGGGCGCTGCCTCGAGTCGGGAGGTTTCCTCGCGCAAGCGCGCGAGCACTGCCGGTTCATCCGGCTGCAGTGCCTCAAGGTATGCCTCGAGCGCGTCGTCGATACGAAGGTTGTTTCTGCTCATGTCCAGTGTCTCCAGGAATCGGTGTGCCTGATGCTCAAGTAAATTCTATATAAGCGAAAAGAGTGAAGACAGCAATATTTCATCACCCGAGCGCCAATAAGCAAAGAGTGAAGACAGCCATATTTCATCACCCGAGCGCCAATAAGCGATGGGTAGCATAATTTTTTCTTTGAAACATGGGTGTCTTGGCTTTTTTAGATGGGTGAGTTCATCACTGGTTGGCGCCTTGACCCAGCGAAATCGCACACGGGATTCAGGGGCGCCATCGATATAGACCCCATCTAAAAAAAAATATGGCTTACTCTTTCTCTTTTACCTGATTGTAACCGGTATCTTGTTGCGCTTCGGCGAGCAGTGGCATCTCGGTAGGAAGTGACTTGGTTTGAACGACGTCTGTGGTCACCGTGTAAAGGGGTCCGGTTTGACAGACGTATTCACCATCCCGAAAGAATCCGTATCCACTGGCGCAACTTAATACTTCCATTGGATTAGCATCCGATAAAAATCCATTCAGACCCTGCCAACACGATATCTCAGGCTCCCCGTCGCAACAGGTATTGTCAACTCTAAATTCGTAGATATTCTCGCGTACAAATTGGTCGCACAGAGACTTATCTTTCGTTGGATAAAAATAAGCTTCTCGATTCATTCCGCGTACATTGCGACGACAAGGCTGATAACCCATTCCTGCACAACGCTTGTTATCCTCAGCTAAATCCTTTGCCATTTTCTCCAAATTTATCAAATAAATAATTATTCCATAATGATGCTCCAAAATTTCTTGAGCATCCACTTTTGCTCCTTTTGCTTCATACTTCTTGATTTTTTCTGGAATGGGCTTATAAAACAATCTCTCTTCGTTATTATCATTGAGCATGTATACACCCGCCGTTGGGTCCTTGAAATGACAAGCCTGTATAAGCCTTTTGATCACCCTTTCTTCTTGCGGCGCGCACCTATCACGACCGTATGTTGGAATAACAAACAAAAGGTCAAACACACAAACACAAACCCCAATCATTATTTTCCTAGGAATCATTTGCTATCACTTCTTGAAAATTTTTACGTGAGTATAGGTGTTTCAAACGCTATATTGCCAGAAACCCCGGAGTGAAGATAAGGAGAAGATAGGACACCCATCGTTCGTCCTTTATCCTACAGAACTCCAGGTCATTTTGCTCTACCAGAGCATTGCGGTTGGTTCTAGACTGAGCTGATGCCACAACCCAGAAAACGTTTGGTGTCTTTGCATGACACACCTTATTACCATTGCATCTCGCGCTGCGTACGGCGCGCCTTTTTGTGTGGCAATGACCCGGTAAGCGGGTTTAACTTCGAACATCGGCGACAGTGGATTGTCGATCGGATGAAACTGCTTTCTTCGGTCTTTGCGATTGATTTGTGTGCTTTTTCCGTGATGCACAATCACTACCATATTGTGCTCAGAGTCGACTCTCAAAAAGCAGCCCGCTGGACCGATCACGCTGTCGCCAGGCGTTGGACCACGCTGTTTTCTGAGCCGAGGGTCATCCACCGGTTTATGGCGCAAACAACACTGAGCGCGAGCGAAGAAGTCTGTGTAGCCCTACTGATCGCCACCTGGCGTGAACGACTGATGGATTTATCCTGGTTTATGCGTTGTTTGAATGAACCCATTGCACGCATGGCGAACCATGAAGACCACTGCAGTGGCCGCTTCTGGGAAGGTCGCTTCAAGTCTCAGGCGCTACTGGATCAACGGGCGGTACTGGCGTGTATGGCTTATGTGGATTTAAACCCGATCCGGGCGGCCATCGCCACCACACCGGAACAATCAGACTACACGTCAGTACAGCAACGAATCTTGCACCCTGAAGATCACTCATTGCGGCCCTTTACTGCCAACCTTGATGATCAGGCAGGACTGCCGTTTGGCTGGAAAGATTACCTGGAATTGGTCGCTTGGGCCGGGCGCGAAATTAAACCCGGCAAGACGGGTTCTATCGCAACCACCACGCCGCCTGTATTGACTCGCCTGGGAATGGATGCGGCACCGGTGTTGGATTATCTCAGTCGGATAGAAAAACAACCCTTTAGGGCTTTGGGGCCGGTGAGTCTGTTGCGTGCCTTTGCGCACTCCGTTGGGCAACG
>JACZXW010000023.1 GCA_022571415.1 Pseudomonadota bacterium | reverse complement strand
CATAACCGCGTCAGAGTCGTACTCAAAAATTTGTTAACTTACAGCATGTTAACAAATTTCCTCCGTACGCCTCTTCCTTCTCTTGAAGAACAGTTCTGACGAAAATATCCTCTTAATCAGAGGTTCCTTAGATGAGAACCAGAATGGTTTCAGCGCTTGAATCGCAATACTTTTTGCGGCAATTTTTTGTTTTAACGCGGTGAAATCTCTTCTGACACCATGACAATGGAATCCGGCTGGCAGGATTCACCATCCTGGCTTACAGCTGCGCACATATTCACTACCGGCACCGCACCGATGTGACTGCTGGATGTGGATCGCAAATGGACACGTATCTGTTCCCCTGACAAGGTAGGCTGTCGTTCTTTCATCAAGGCGGCGATACCTGAAATGTATGCAGTCGCCATGGAACTGCCGGACCTGAACGCGTACGTCGCCCCTGGAGTCGTGGTGAGGACATCTGTACCGGGCGCAAGGATTCCGAAGGTGTCGGCAGACCCGGCTGTGCCTATCGGTGTTCCAACAGCAATGACCTCATCCATTGAAGCCGGAAAGGATGATTTCGATTTCGGATCTACAGCGGCAACTAATACAATTCCCCTGTCGCTTGCGGTCTTCAGTAATCTTCTGATTAAAAAATCATCTGGGCCTGACAGACTTAGATTGACGATATCCGGATGCTGATCGATAACATCCACCAGCGCCCTAATCAGTGAAACAGAATCACATTTCGCCCGACGGGTTACCGGATCATGCCAGCAGGCTTTGAACGCCATCAATTTAACATCAGGTGCCACACCGACGATGCCAAGTTCGTTATTCGCCGCAGAACCCATAACACCGGCCACAGTTGTACCGTGTTCATCGAGGTCGAACCGGTTTTGATCATGGGCGACAAAATTACGGGAATAAATGATCCGATCCATCAATTCGGGATGAGTACGATCTATTCCAGTATCCACAACGCCGATGACAACCCCTTTTCCAGTCGCCAGACGATGAATGTTTTCAATATCATCGCTTTTCACGAAGTTTTGCAGCTGAAAATACGGATCATTATAAGTTAACAGCTGATAAGACTTCACCGATTCAACAGAGTGGATCCGATCATCGGCCACGAGGTCGGCTATGACCTCGTCCATGGTTTTTTTATCGCTGAATTCCGCGACCACTGCCACCAGCCGCAAAGACTTTATGAGCCATTGGGAGACTTTCTTAAGACGATGAAAGCGTATAATGCCATCAATAACCGGCTGTGACTTTTCCTTCACCAGCACCGATTGTAAATCGGTAAATGATGCATGCGAATATGAGGTCAGTAGTGAAGCATCTGCAACCGGCTCATGGGCAATCGTAAAAACGACCTGGTGTGCAATTCGTTCCTCCACCGACCTGCGATCCATTGACGTGCAGCCGGATACAAGAAGGGAAATCGCGAGCAGGAAGCGCACGGGATCAAGCATTATTCGCTGAGCCTGGCATACTGAACTCCCTCAATTTTCTGCATCGCCTGCAGGTATTGCTCACTCGTCATCGTGTGTGGAATCTCGACTTCAATGATATAGGTCCCTGTCTCATCCGGGCCGCTGACGATATTTGAATGTGTCTCAATCAGGGCCTGGCGCATTGTCAGCGCCTGGATGGGTTGATGAAAGGTCAGGGCCACTCTCCGTGATGCCCCTGCATTCCCTGTTTGCGTCGTCAAGGTACGAAAACCGGATGTGTCCACCGGGACCACTGTTGGTCGAAAAGTACCCACAATCGCCACGACCAATACCAGGCCGACAGCGATCCCGGCTAGGGGCATCCAGTTCCAGGGACGACGGCTTTCATCCAGTCCCGCCGTGCTTTCCCGATTTCGCTCCGCATCGTCAATTCTAGAAAGAAGCTTGTTGTATGAAAAACGGTAGTCCGGAACCCGCTGGTCATTTTCCCTTACGAATGCTTCCACGGCCTGTATTTGATCCCTTTCCTTACGGCATTCCAGGCATTCCCTGAGGTGGCCCAGCACAAGGCCCCGTTCCTTCTCCCCCAGGCTTTCATTAATAAACCAGGGCAGTAGTTCAAGAATTTCTTCGTGTATTGCCATCTTCCCCATCTTCCCCATCTTCTTCCATAAGCCCCTGCGCGGTCCCTTCAAAAAATGACCCGATTAGCAAAAACCTAGCCGATTATTTCCTTATCCACATCGGCTGCAACACTATTTTGTTCCTCCAAAAGCGGTAATAGTTTTGCCAGCCTGCGGCGCGCATGAAACATTCTGGTTTTTACCGTATTAACGGGGCATTTCATGATATCCGCGATCTCCAGGTAGGAGTATCCTGATATGTAGGTGAGTTCTACCACTGAACGCTGATCCACCGAAATCTGGTCCAGTCCGCTGGCTAGCCAATCCTGCAAACCCAGCCTGCTGATGAGATTACGTGTCTCTTCAATTTCCTCAGCGTCGTGCAGGCTTTGTGCCTGTTGTTCCGGCATCATTCTTAACTTATCAAGTGCCTTGATTCCTTTGAGATAAGCTATTCCCGTAATCCAGGTAGAAACTTTTGATCGGCCCTGAAATTGCTCAGCTTTTTCCCACACCACGAACAAGGTGTCGTTAACTACTTCTTCCACCATTTCAGGCCGACGCATCAAGCGGCTCAGATATCGGGTCAACTGCGGGTAAAATCGAGAATACAGCTTTTCAAACGCCACCTTGTCTTTGACGGTCACGCGCTGCAGCAGCTTGAGGTTTTCGGCGTCTTCCGGCCCACGGCTGGTTTTCAGCTCATGGATGGATTTCTTCAAGAGCATCTCCTACCCCGCACAATATGCAAATACCCGTCAAATTGAGACAGCCTTCCAGTTACTGTGCCGGGATTCACTAGAAACGTTCATTATATTTACTCCTGGCGGCAGGATGATACACGGACCCGGTATTTATCTCATTTTGCTTTCGTTCTGGCGTATTAACCTCTTTTTGCATTGTATCCCCGCCTGAATCCGGGGAATCCTGCAAATCATCGGTGATGTTGAGTTGTTCAACCGAACCTGTCCAGATAAAATCGTCCACCAGGGGAAATTCAACGCCACGATTCGCCATCACGAAAAAACCGGAAACTTCAGGAGAGGTAGCGAATCCATGTCCAGCCACGGGAGAAGACCATGACAATCAGAGCCTATGCCGCCGCGAGGCTGCCTTATGCAACAGGAAAGTGGCTCATCCTGGCCACTCTCTCCTGCCCACTCCATGCCGACTTTGATTCTGCTGCAGATGCCTACAGGGCTAAAGACTATCTACGCGCCCTGGAGGAATTCCAACCACTGGCCGAACAGGGAGACCCGAGGGCGCAGACCGTGCTCGCCTTGATGCATAAATATGGTGAGGGAACCCGGCAAAACCTGGACAGCTCGTTTGCCTGGTATAGAAAAGCAGCCTCCCAGGGCTATGCACCTGCCCAGTATCATACGGGGGTAATGTTGGCAGATGGGATTGGTGTAGACAGCGACACGGATGAAGCAATCGTCTGGCTCACCAGATCAGCCGAATCGGGATTTTCACGGGCTAACGACAAGCTGGAAGAACTCCATGCGTCAAGGGTCACCACTAGCCCGCCCGTAGATGAGTACATTCCCTGGTCACAAAGCTGGGATTTCAATTTATCGAACGAGCTGCGTCTTCGTCTTGACGATGGTTCAACCTATTCACCCCTCGCATCCATCCCGAACTATCGAGTTCAACTGGGCGCCATGAGTTCCAAGCTTTCAGCAGAACAACTATGGCTCCTGCTGACGAGCAATAATCCGGCGCTATTCGAAGGCTTTTCACTTCTGGTCAAGGAGTCAGTACGACCTGACCGTACCATCTACCGGGTTCAGACCGGGCCCTTCGATACCCTGGGCCAAGCGAGATCTTTCTGCACAGATCTGATCAACAGCAGCGAAAAAGTGATCGGCTGTCTCGCGTTAAACCCTACTCCCTGAAGAAGGATGCCAGGGTAAAAACCCTGGACAGCCCCTGTTAGGAAATACTGATCACGATCTCGCCGATTGATAGCTCGATGACCATTCGCTTCGTACTCTCGTCACACAACGACATCTGCTGACGCACGCAGAACGAGGCGTGTAAGCCCTGTAAAAGTCACCGTGCTAAACTTCTGGCGGGTAGCAACCAAAAGTTAATTGTGTCCGAAGAAGAAAAAACACCAGCACTCATCGGGAAACCGCCAAATCGCCGCCTTAAATCCGGGGTGTCATAATGTTATGAGTAACATAAACTGGCAAGAGATCTGGGCGGAACTCGGCATCCACTCCGAACTCGTTGATGCATGCAAACTACCCTTGTATGAAGAAACCCTCAATCTGGTTTCGGCCGGAGTGGATATTTTTGATCGCGAACAGTTTGTCACCGCGGCCACCTTGAATTGTTGGCAAAAAATGAAGGCTGCAGCTCAGCAAAATGGTATTGACCTGGCGATGATTTCCGCATTCAGATCAGTCGACTACCAGTGTCAGCTGATCCGGGACAAGCTTGAAAAAGGACAGGACATTCGGGATATCCTCAAGGTCAACGCGATACCCGGTTTTAGCGAACATCACACAGGCCGTGCAATCGATCTTACAACCAGGGACTGCAAACCCCTGTCAGAAGATTTCGCCAAAACCCTGGCATTTGAATGGCTCACTGCCAACGCAGGAAATTTTCATTTCGCCATGTCTTATCCAAAAGACAATATCTTCGATATCGACTACGAACCATGGCATTGGGCTTGCCAGAAATTGGAGTAGTGCTCTAGACATTCGCTGCGTGTCTACTTTCCGATAAACCAAAAACACTCACTAATAAGGCGTATCACCGCCATCAATATTGATGGATTGTCCGCGAATGATAGCCGCATCATCGGACAGCAAAAATACAACTGTCCTGCCTATTTCAATGGGTTGAATATGACGGCCGAGTTGTGCCGGTACCATGGTTTTAACCAGTGCTTCAGGATCTTCTCCTGTACGCTCACCGATAGATTTGGCTACATCCATTAACATGGGCGTATTGACACCACCCGGGCATACCGCGTTGACATTGATATTCCTGTCTGCCCATTCCGCTGCCAGCGTGCGTGTCAAACTGATAATGGCCGCCTTACTCGCGTTGTAAGCTGCCATATTGGGGTAACCCACCTTACCTGCATTTGAAGCAAGATTGACGATCGCTCCCCCTCGACCGGCATGGTCGAGCCTGGCTGCAAAGGCATTGCAACAGATATAGGTACCGGTGACATTGACTTCAAACTGGAAATTCCAGTCCTCTACCCTTGTGTCAATGTTAGGCCCCATGCGTATTACTCCGGCGTTATTCACCAGGCCATCAAGTTGCCCGAAATGTTTCTCTGCAGCAGAAAGTGCACGGCCAACGGAGGACTCTTCGGTAACATTTAACCCGGTCGTATAAACATCCGCCTCGGGCTTCCCTGTTTCCAGCAGGAGTTGTTTGCGTGCTTCCTCCAGATTTGCAGCATCCAGGTCACCCATGGCGACACGCCCGCCCGCCTCCAGGACAGCCTGGGAAATGCCGAGACCTATACCTCTGGCGGCACCGGTAACGAAAACTACTTTCCCATCAAGCATTTATTTTCACCGGTACATCATTAATAAATCATTGATGACAGCACACCACCGTCGACCACCAGGTTGACACCCGTGATCCAGCGCGCGGCAGGGGACGCCAGGAACAGGCATGCGTCTCCTATATCCTCGGGCGAACCCACTTTTCCAAGCGCGGCAGATTGCTGCCAGCGTGCCACGCCTTCTGGCCAGGCATCCTCAAGACCAGGTCGCCCAATCAGCCCGGGGGAAATGCAGTTCACCCTGATACCGGATGGTCCAAGTTCCTGCGCGGCAGATTGGGTAAACATCACCACACCTGCCTTTGAACTGTTGTAGTGACTGTGATCGCTGGCTGGATTCATGGCTGAGATTGAAGCGAGATTGATTATTGCGCCTCCACCCGCTGCTTTCATATAACGTGCCGCTGCTTGTGTGCCTAGAAAAGCCGTATCCATGTTTGCTTCAATCATCGCTCGCCATTCATCACGCGTCATGTCGAGCAACCTGGCATTAGGAAATATCCCGGCATTATTGACCATGACATCCAGGCCGCCGAAATGTTCGCTTGCATTGTTTACCAATGCTTCCACTTCGCTTTGCTCAGTCAGTTCAGCTGCAACCGCCAGCGCCTGACCACCCGATTTCCTGATCTTTTCCACAACTGATTTCGCTCCATCCAGGCCGCTACGGTAGTGGACAATAACCTGGGCACCTGCCTCACCAAATCTCCGGGCAATACCGGCTCCGATACCCTGGCTGGCACCGGTAACGACCACCGTTTTACCCTTAAAATCAAGCAGGTCTTTTGGTTTCGGAATCTCCATCACGCTCCCCTGTTCTTAACTGTTTGGTCAGAAACTCGCTGGCAATCAGTGTCGCTATAACAATCAGCAGTATCACAAAACAAAACGTCAGCGCATCACCAATATTTCCACCCACCTCAACGGCCTGACTGCTTAATAAAGGTGCGCCAGAAGATCCGAGCGCTGACATAAGAAGCATATAGGCAATATTTCGATGTGTCGGGACATTTACAAACGTCAGCGCGAAGGCGACATAGGCGTTAAATGTTGCAGATACAGAAATACCATAAACGAAGGCCAGCATGAGAATCACATCGACATCATCAGTCTGGGTAAACAGTTTGACGGATACAGCAGATACGACAATAAAAGCATACAGGATATATTTTACATTGATTCGAGAGACGAGCCAGGTCCCGGCTAAAGCACCAATCAACGCCGCTGTAAAAATGTTAGACATAAACTGTCCGGAAACGCTGCCATCCACACTGAAATGTTGTTCCACATACTGCGGCGCCCAGATAAATATTGAAATTTTGGCCAACATGAACAGTAACAGGCTGATACCTATCAGAATAATTCCCGCATTCCATTCGGTCTCGACCTTCTTAACTTCTTCAAAATCAATGGAGAGGTCTTTTTGAAAATTCGAAAACACCGACAGTATCACCACGAACACGACCAGGCCCGCGACAACGAGATAGGTGCTGCTAAAGGGGAAACTCCTGGTGACAAACCAGGTTGCGATTGCTGAAAAAATCACTCCACCACCATTGAACATCGCATCCTGCGCAACCAGTACCGTTTGCCTGGCCCGATCCGTCCAGAGCTGGGTGATCAGTGTATTGGAACCACAAACCGCAATACTGATGGCGACTCCGAAAACGCTAAACCAGAAACCCAACATGACGAAACTACTGGTCACATGTATCGCCATCAGTGAGCCCAGGCAAACGAGATAACTAACGATCAATGCGCTCCTGATCGAGAAGTGGTCGAACAGGACAAACGATAAAATGTAACCCAGGAAGACGCCACCGGTGAACCAGGTGAACTGCGATGCCATGGAAGTGACTTCCACGTCGAAATGATCGGCTGCCCCCGGGATAATCAACCCCATGGTGGTCACGACTCCGGAGATGATAAGCGCCGCAAACAGGCAAATCGTAAGTAATCGTATTTTGTTAATGCTAATGTGATGTTCCCCCATTTTTATTGCCCAACGATCACAGGATCTCACTACAACTGCCTGTGTATCGAAAACTGGTTATAGATATTTTTATTGGAACTTCTTCATTTTTTCAACGATAAGTTCTTTTTGCTCTTTCGTCAGTTTCTTTTTTACTTTTACTTTGGTCTCTTTCGCGAACACGTACTTTTCCCTCACCACCTGCTTCGCCTTAAACCCAAATTCCCTGAGCAAGCCAAAGCAGTCATCAATCATTTGCGGGTTGCCGCACAACAGGAAATGATCTGAATCAGGGTTCGGCGAGAAGCTACCCAATTGATCAGTGACATACCCTCGACGCTCATGTGGCTGTTGATCTGTCAGCACTTCTCTCGAGTAACACATCACCAGGGTAAAATAATCATACCGTTGTTGAATCGCGAGAAGTTCCTCACGGTACAAAAATTCGTCTCGAGATCGAGCGCCAAACAACAAAATTACCTCGACCTCTTTTCTCTGCAACGCCGGAGAGAGTGCTGTCAGTATCGGCATAAAAGGTGCAATGCCTACGCTGGTCGCTACCAGGAACAATCTGCCGGGCAAGGTTTCAGGAATAAGCAGTCGCCCAAACGGACCACTGACAGTTGCCGTAATTCCCTCCTGACAATGAAACAGGTATTGGCTCGCCCTGCCACCCTCGACGAAGGAGATCACCAGGTCCAGGCAGGACGAGCCCGATACATCTTTACCATAATTGCAAAGGCTGTAGCTACGCTCAAAGTCACCTGCGGCATCGGTGAAGACGAATCGAAAGAACTGACCAGGCTCGAACAAGACCGGCTTGTCGTCATTTCGATCAAATCGAAAATCAAGCGTGCTTTCACTCAAGCGGTGAATTCTTTTTAATCGTACCTCAAACTTTTCAGTCACAAAGTATCCCGATCCCAGCCTGTATGGATTATGCCACGAAAAGGGCGCGTCCCTACCCATAGTCAATTTCGGTTATCACATGGACCGTTGGTCGGACGCAGCGTTACGCTTTTTGTGTGACGGAACAGGTGCCTTGCTGTACACAAATACTTGGTGTTAACACAATTCGATGCGCATACTGCACTAAACACTGCAGGATCACGAGATGAAACCACAGACAGTAATCGATGCAGATGGTCATATTTGCGAACCGGAGTTGGTGTGGACACAATACACGACCAAAAAGTATCGTGATTCCGTTCTTCAGATTCATACGGAGAATGGTCGCAGCGCCATTGCAATAGAAGGTCATTCCCGGTTGGCCGGAGACGGCCCCGGTCCCGCGGAGGCATGTATTCCGGGAGGTATGGCACCAGGGCAATCACTGACCTGGGACGATATTTTGCCTGGCGGCCATGACCCAAACGCACGGCTCGCAGTGCTTGATGAAGAGGACATCGACCAGGCCCTTTTCTTTCCCTCCATCCACCTCTTGTGGGGAGATATCCGGGACCCCGAGATTGCTGCTGAAACCTGCCGTGCCTACAACAACTGGATGAGCGACTTTTGCAAGGTGAACCCCCATCGATTGTTCGGCATGGGGATCATTCCGCTGCAAGATGTGGATCTCGCTGTCGCCGAAACCAGGCGGCTTGCGAAGCTGGGCTTGCGCGGCCTGGTTGTGCGGCCGGAACGTTTTAACGACCTCGCGCTTTACGACGAACGATGTGATCGGATCTGGGAGATTGCCCAGGCGGACAATCTTGCCGTTGGTATTCACGGCAGTTTTGGTTCACGAATGAAAGGATTCTCGTCAGATCGTTACGGCGGCAATGTTTTTTATGATCATATGATTGCCCATCCGTTCGGGCAGATGGCAGTGGTGATGGATATCATCGCCGGTGGGGTGCTGGATCGATTCAGGAATCTGCGGGTCGGATTTTTCGAGAGTGGCCTCGGCTGGATACCCTACTGGATCGACAGGCTGGACGAGCATTTCGAAATAATGGGCCATCACACGCCATGGCTAAAACGTCGACCCAGTGAAATATTCAAAACCCAGTGTTTTGTTTCAATGGAGGCTGATGAGGAGAAAGGATTACGCTGGATGAAGGATAAGGATCTCCTTGACTGTGTGTTGTGGGGTTCCGACTACCCGCATTTTGATTGCACCTACCCGGGCGCCTACCAGGCGGTCCAGGCAACTTTTGACGCGGTCGGCGATGAGGTTGCTAATAAGGTTGTTCTCGAAAACCCTACGAGGTTTATGGCCTTGTGATGAACAGATTGAACCTGGTGCGGATTTAACTGCGCCCAAGACGTCCAAACAAGGGGCAAAGCCTGCCGATGAATGACTCAGCCAAGGTCGAACCATTGACCCGAACCACCGTTTATACACATGGTGTTATCGGCATACCCCTGGCAGTTATCGGCTATCCGCTGGCAATCTGGATACCCGCTCACTATGCGGGCGAGCTCGGCACGGGCATCTCTCTTGGCATTGTCGGACTGTTGGGGTTTGACCCATCCGGTGGTGTCGCAGCCAGTACTGAAATGGGCGTCCTGTCCTTGCGCCTGGTCTATTGTTGCGGCCCTATCTTCTTTTATGCTCTGGCCATGCGCCTTATCTGGTCCTATCCACTGACACCAGCCCGGCATGCACGACTGAGGGAGCGCATCGCTCGAAAAGTCGAACGCCAAAAAGCCGCGGCCCGGGCCAGTTGAATCATCATCGCTTTAAGTTTCACAACACCAGTGAGTCGGGTGTCCGAAAACCCGGTTTGCCCTAGGTAACGCCAGGGATGGAAATAGAAGTCAAGGGTGACGTAAAACCCGGGTTCGAGTCAGTCCGGGATGAATTTGCAAGGCTCTGGCAGGACATTGAAATCGGCGCTAGTTTCTGCGCATTCCACCAGGGGACAAAAATCGTCGATCTCTGGGGCGGTTTCACCGACCGCAAAATGACGCAGCAATGGCAGGCCGACACCCTGGTCAACATCTATTCAACCACCAAGGGACCCGCAGCCCTGGCCATTGCCATTCTCCACGATGAGGGGAAAATCGACTATGATGAAAACGTTGCTGCCTATTGGCCCGAGTTCGGCGGGCAAGGCAAACATGCAATCACCATCGCACAGTTGCTGTCTCATCAGGCGGGATTATGTGGTCTGCAAAGGCAGCTTACCGTGGAGGATCTTTACGACTGGGACAAGATGGTGAATCTCCTGGCGATGCAAACTCCACTATGGCCCCCCGGGTCCGCTGCCGGGTATCATGCCATCACCTGGGGATATTTAATCGGCGAACTGGTGCGCAGATTAACCGGCATCACCCTTGTGCAATATTTCCAGGAGAAGGTTGCCAGACCCCTGAATGCGGATTTCCATATCGGACTACCGGAATCTGAATTTCCCCGGTGCGCGTCTCTGATTGGTCCGAACCATGCCAGGAAACAACCCCAGCCTCGATCCTATTCCACTGAGGCAGAATCATCCGAACTCAACCGAATCGCTATGCAAAACCCCATCATTGCGCCTTTTAAACACGCCTGCAGCCGACAATGGCGACTGGCTGAGATCCCTGCTTCAAATGGTCATGCCAGCGCGCGCGGCATCGCTACCATTTACGCTGCACTCGCCATGGGTGGCACCTTGGGCGATATAACCATCATCAGCGCCGAAGCCTTAACTGCCGCGACAAAATTGGAAGTGGATGAACAGATCGACCTTGTTCTCGGCAGAAGGGTTCGGCGGGGACGCGGATTTATCATTAACACTGACGGCGACTACGGTCCGAACGAGAAGGCTTTTGGCCACAATGGGACCGGGGGATCAACGGGGTTTGCCGATCCGGCTACGGGTGTCGCCATCGGGTTTGCCATGAACCAGATGAAGACTGAATCATCAATGGCACCCGGATCAAAAAGTTTGGTGGATGCCATCTACAAGTGTATTTAAGCCTGGGCCCACAGCTCCATCATGCTGATTTCAGCCACCGCACGATCAGGAGGCAGGATGATCGGAACCAAAAACCCTGTCACCGGTCTGAATGAAGGACCTGCTGCCACAGATTTGGACCAGCGCAGACCCTGGGCCAGTATAAACACGTCAAAATGGACAGGAAAAGGGACTGTTACACTATTAAGCATCGAACCTTTGTGGCAACATCCAGCACCAAATCAGAACCACCAGCCATGTGTGCCTGATAGGAATTGACGTACCCAGGAAGGATGCCTGGCTGACGGTCAAATGCCGCAATCCGCTCAGTACGACCCCAGCAATATAAGAACAAACATGCGCGATTATTTCATCAGACGGCTACTGCTAATACCGCCCACCTTGCTTGGCGTTACCATTATTGTCTTTGCCATCACCCGGCTTGTTCCCGGTGGACCGCTGGAAAGAGCCATTATGGAAGCCCAGCAGTTCAATGCCGCATCGGGTATCAGCACCCGGGTCGCTGGCCAGGGTATGGCATTGTCTGATGACCAACTGCAAAAACTCAAGGAGTATTACGGCTTCGATAAACCGGTGCTGGTGAGTTATATCGACTGGGTAACGAAGGTCGTCAAGGGTGACCTGGGTTCCTCCTATCGTTACAACGAACCGGTATGGGATGTCATTCAGGACCGGTTTCCCGTCTCCCTGTATTATGGCCTGGTGACACTGGTGATTACCTATGTCGTCTGTATTCCTCTTGCCGTCTTGAAGGCTATAAAACACAAGACCATCATCGATAATTTCTCTTCAATCCTGATATTCATCGGTTACGCCATTCCCGGTTATGCCCTCGGATCACTGTTGCTGCTATATTTTTCAGTACGCCTCGAATGGTTCCCCATGGGCGGATTTGTCAGTTTTTCGTTTGAAGAAAAAGATGCCCTTGGCAAGACCCTGGACCTGATAAATCATTCAGTATTACCATTAATTTGCTATCTCGTCGGCAGTTTTGCACTGGTAACACTGTTACTCAAAAATCACCTGCTGGATAACCTCGCAGCTGACTACATCAGGACTGCAATCGCCAAGGGAGTGTCTTTTAGGAAAGCAGTAACGGGACACGCCATGCGCAATTCGATGATTCCAATTGCCACCACCTTTGGCCAAAATGTTACCCTGCTGGTATCCGGCTCATTCCTTATCGAAACCATATTCGATATCGACGGCTTTGGTTTATTGGGGTTGACCGCTATCCTTGACCGCGATTATCCCGTTGTCATGGGCATCGTGCTGCTTGCCAGCCTTCTTTTGCTCATTGGAAATATTATCTCGGATTTTCTTGTGGCGCTGGTAGATCCAAGGATCAGGTTCCAGTAACGATCCATGTTCAGCTTTAACCCCCAGACACTCAAAAAGCTTCGCCGATTTCGCGAAATAAAACGTGGTTACTACAGTTTTCTTACTCTTGCAGCAATACTGATTCTGGTCTGTTTCGGCGAACTACTCGTTAATAGTCGCGCCTTGATTGTAAGCTACGAAAGTGAGCTTTTTTTCCCGACCTACACAGGCTATCACCCGGGAACGGACTTCGGATTGGATTACACTTATGAGGTCAACTACCGTGACCTCGCGCAAGAATTTTCACTAGATGACTCCGGAAACTGGGTTTTTATGCCGATCGTGCCTTACAACCCCTTCGAAAACCACTCGCCTGGCGGGGTTTTTAAGCCACACCCGCCGTCTCTGGAGGATCGACACTTTCTCGGTACCGACACCACCAGTCGCGATATCCTGTCTCGATTATTTTACGGCACAAGAATCGCCCTGATCTTCTCGTTAGCCTACATGACGTGTGTATACATTATTGGCATATCGATAGGATGCGCCATGGGGTATTTCGGCGGTATTTTTGACCTGACGTTTCAACGGCTCATTGAAATCTGGTCAAATATCCCCTTCCTCTACATGGTGATTATTGTTTTCTCAATCATACCCTCGAACTTTTCTGTAGCAGCCCGCATCACCATGCTGCTAACGGTCATGGTACTGTTCTCCTGGACGAGTATGACCTACTACATGAGGACAGAAACCTATAAGGAAAAATCCAGAGACTACGTGGCAGCAGCCAGAATCATCGGCGCCTCCAATTCACGAATTATTTTCCGGCACATATTACCCAACGTGTTGTCCACACTGGTTACCTTTATGCCTTTCACCATCATTGGTGCCATCGCAGCCATCACTGCGCTGGATTTTCTCGGTTTTGGACTACCACCACCCACACCCAGCCTGGGAGAACTTCTAAAACAAGGTACCGCGAATCTGCGCACCGCACCCTGGATCGTTTCATCGGCTTTCGGCACATTGGTTATATTGCTTACCCTGGTTACTTTTATCGGCGAGGCGATACGTGAGTCATTCGATCCCAAAAAATTCACTGTCTACCGTTAAGGCGCTCCTGATATGTGGCTGGAATTAAACCGTGAGGTAAATTTAATGCAAAGTGTTTATAACAGCAGGATTTTACTGATCAGCCTGTTCGTACTTTTTCTCACCGCATGTGGTGGGTCTGGAGACGATGCAGCGACCTCGGAATTAGAAACACCGGACAACACCCAGGAAGTACTGGATTATTACGCATCCAATCCGGAATTCTTCAGCTACAAAACACTCGCCGATCTACCACCATCGCTTACCTGGGAAAACGGCGAACACCTTGCTGAAATCGGATCACCCAACGCAAAAAAAGGTGGTACAGAATACACCTATATCCAGGATTTCCCCCGGACCCTGCGTACGGTAGGTCCCGATTCAAATGGTTCCTTCAGGCCTTGGATCCTGGACGATACCACGATGGCCATTGCCCATCGTCACCCCACTGAGTTTGTCTTCTATCCGGGCCTGGCAGATTCCTGGGCTGTGGATAAGGACAGTAAAACGGTGTTTGTCAAACTGAATGCCGATACAAAATGGTCTGACGGCGTGGCCCTTACCGTGGATGACTTCATGTTTATGTTCTGGTTCTACCAGTCTCAATATATCGTCGCGCCCTGGTACAACAATTGGTACGGTACCCAGTACACCAACATCACCAAATATGACGATCACACTTTCTCGATTTCGATCCCGGAAGCAAAACCCGATATGGATTCCCGAGTGCTCGAATTACGCCCCATGCCTCAACATTTTTTCAAGGAGGTTGGCGATGATTTCGTGGAAAGATACCAGTGGCGATTTGCACCTACCACCGCATCTTATGTCATCAAGGATGAAGACATTAAGAAGGGCCGTCTGATTACACTAACCCGAAACAAGGATTGGTGGGCTAAGGACAGGAAACACTGGCGCTATCGATTTAACGCTGATCGCATTCGTATTTCAGTTATCCGTGATACAGCAAAAGGATTTGAGTCATTCAAACGTGGTGATATCGATCAATTCAGCCTAAATCTCGCCGAATACTGGTACGAAAAACTGCCTGATGACGACGCTGATGTACAAGATGGGTATATTCGTAAATCAGTGTTTTACAATCAACGTCCCCGACCCACCTACGGATTGTGGATGAACACATCGCAACCCTTGCTAAAGAACCGGGATATCCGGGTCGGGATCAACTACGCCACCAACTGGCAACTTGTTATCGACAAGTTTTTTCGAGGGGACTACACCCGCATGCAGACCTCATCGGATGGTTACGGCGAGTTTACGCACCCTACTTTGAAATCAAGGCCTTTTGACATAGATAAAGCACTGGCGTCTTTCGCAAAGGCCGGATTCAAAGTTCGCGGACCTGACGCAATTCTGGTCAACGACGAAGGCCAAAAACTGGCCTTCACCCTGTCAAGCGGATATGAGAGCCTTAAAGACGTGCTCACTATTCTCAAAGAAGAAGCGGCAAAGGCTGGCATTGAATTTCGTATAGAGGTACTGGATGGCACCTCTGGCTGGAAAAAAGTACAAGAGAAGAAACACGAGATTCACTTTTCCGCCTTTAACACATCGTTGGAGATGTATCCACGATTCTGGGAAACCTACCACTCTGACAACGCCTATGATGACGCATTCCTTGAAGATGGTTCGGTCAATCCAGACAGAAAGCTCAAAACCCAGACTAACAACCTGGAAGCTCTCGCTATTTTTGAAATGGACGACTTGATCGACAAGTATCGGGCCTCTGAGAGCAAGGAGGAAATGAGAGAGCTGGCCTTTGCCATGACAGAGATGCATCACGAACATGCTTCTTTCTCACCGGGGTTCTACCAGGGGTTTTTCAGGCTTGGCTATTGGCGATGGGTTCGATACCCGGAGCACTTCAGCTACAAACACGCACGAAACGCCGGCCAACTATTTGTACACTGGATTGATACTGAACTGAAGGAAGCTACCCTGGCTGCGAGAAAAAAAGGCACCCGGTTCGAGCCACAAATACACGTCTATGACCAGTACGCAAACTAGCGAGATGGATCCCGGTTCAAATCGAAGAGCCATACTGGCATGACGGGAACCTCACCATGCCACTGTTAGAAGTCTCAAACCTGATTACGGAATTTGACACTGACGAGGGTCGTGTCAGGGCTGTAGATCAAATTAGTTTCTCTGCCAATACCGGCGAAACCCTCGGCATCGTCGGTGAATCCGGCTGTGGTAAAAGTGTTACTGCCCTGTCCATCATGCGCCTACTGCCGCAACCCATGGGTAAAATAGCAGGGGGTTCTGTCCTGTTCCAGGGGGTAGACCTGACTACGCTGCCCCTGTCAAAGATGGAAAAGGTGCGCGGCAACGAGATCGGCATGGTCTTCCAGGAACCAATGACCGCTCTTAATCCGGTTCATACCATCGGCAAACAAATTGCTGAAGTTTTACTTCTGCACAATGACTACAGTACGCAAAGAGCATTAAAGGAATCGGTCGATATTCTCGACCGGGTCGGCATCCCCTCCCCTGACATAAGAATGGGAGAATACCCACACCAATTGTCCGGAGGGATGAGACAACGGGTAGTCATCGCAATCGCATTAGCCTGCAAACCAAAGCTCCTGATCGCCGATGAACCTACAACTGCGCTGGACGTCACAATACAGGCTCAGATTCTTGAGCTAATCAAGGATCTGCAAGCAGAGATGGGGATGTCGGTTATCCTCATTACCCATGACCTTGGCGTCATCGCTGAAACCTGTGAACAGGTCGTTGTCATGTATGCCGGGAAAATCGTGGAAAAAGGCAGTGTTTTTGACGTGTTTGACAACCCCTCGCACCCCTATACTCGCGGCTTGCTTGCTTCCATTCCGACCCTGGAGACGCCGCCCAAGTCAAAACTAAGTGTCATAGACGGCATGGTGCCGGGACTCATGGATCTCCCCCCGGGATGTCGATTCGAAAATCGCTGTCCTTATGCCAGGCATGCCTGCGGGCAGTCAGTACCTCCGATTCAGGTTATCGAGGCGCAGCACGAAGTAAGTTGTTTCCGCTGGCGGGATATTTGAAACATGAGTGACAAGCCAATCCTGGAAGTACGTGATCTGAAAATGCATTTTCCTGTAAAGGAAGGAATCCTCCTCAGAACCAACAAGTTTAACAAGGCGGTAGATGGCATTTCCCTGACTATCCACCGCGGCGAAACACTCGGGCTGGTGGGCGAATCAGGATGCGGCAAATCTACCCTTGGACGTTGCATCACCCGTCTCTATCAGCCTACTTCAGGGTCAATTTATTTTGAAGGCCAGGACATAACCCATCTCAAGGGTAATGCACTTTTACCATTCCGCAAAGATATCCAGATGATATTCCAGGATCCCATGGAATCACTCAATGCACGACATACGGTTGGGGATATACTTGAAGAGCCCTTTATCGTGCAGAAAATAGGAGACAGAATTTCACGAAAGAAACAGGTGCTGAAGTTGCTCGATACGGTGGGCTTGCCCGCCCGATCAACTAGCCGATATCCTTTTGAGTTCTCAGGAGGCCAACGGCAGCGGATAGGCATCGCACGTTCAATCGCCCTGAATCCAAAACTGGTGATCTGCGACGAACCGGTTTCTGCCCTGGATGTTTCAATACAGAGCCAGATCCTGAACCTGCTGATTGATCTGCAAAAGGAATTCAATTTATCCTACCTGTTTATCGCCCATGACCTCGCTGTCGTAAAACACATCTCTGATCGCATTGCTATCATGTATCTGGGGAAGGTCGTCGAAAGTGCGGCGGGTGAAACCATTTATCGCAAACCACTACACCCATATACCAGGTCTTTGATCTCCGCTATCCCCGTCCCTGATCCTCACCGCAAAGTAAAACGGCAGGTAATATCCGGCGATGTTCCTTCCCCTATCGACCCGCCTTCGGGTTGCCCGTTTCATCCACGCTGCCCGCAGGTTATGGATAGATGCAAGCATGAACCCCCTCAGTTGAGATCCGTTGCCGATAAGCATCTCGTTTCCTGCCACCTTGATTTGTAAGTGAAGGATTTGTAAGTGAAGGATTTGTAAGTTAAGGATTTGTAAGTTAAGAATTTATAGGACAAGGATATGACTCACATCCCGATTAAAAAAAGAGAGGACATACCCGAGATGGAGCCTCTGTTCAAAATGGTGGAAGCTTCCATGGGTTTCGTGCCAAACAGTATGTTCACCATGGCCCACTGGCCGGAACTGCTGCAGACATTTGCACAATTTGCCGGGACTGTTCTTGGTCCAGGCGAAATAGACGCTGGGCTAAAACAGCTCATCGCCTTTGTGTCCAGCAATGCATCAGGCTGTCGATATTGCCAGGCTCATACTTCCCACGGCGCGGAAAAACGAGGCGTCCCCACCGAAAAAATCAACGCTGCATTTGAGTTTGAAAGCAGTGACAAATTTACTGCGGCCGAACGAGCCGCGCTGAGAGTCGCCTTACATGGCGGAACGGTCCCCAATGGCGTAGAAGCGTCGCATATTGAGGAACTGGCGAAATACTACTCCAACAAACAAATCGTGGAGATCATATCCGTCATCGCATTATTCGGATTTCTAAACCGATGGAATGACACGCTTGCAACGACATTGGAGGAAACACCAAGTTCATTTGCTTCAGATCATCTCAGCGGATGGGAAGCTGGCAAACACATCTGAGCGATTTCCCCACCTGTTATGCAGGTATTTTACCATCCGGAGGCCAGGCACTAACGCCTTCTTCAAGGGGAACCTTCAAGCTTTTTAGTATTTGAGAAATAAATATCCAGTTACTGATTACAAGCGCCAGCTCAATTCTCTCTTCTTCAGTATCCAGGAACTGACAACATTCCTGCCAGGCCGCATCGCTAATGGCACCTGCCTGAAGGACATCGTCTGTCGCTTTCAATACGGCTCTATCCCTGGTGTCTAGAACCTCTGATGCCTGCCAATCTCTGACGCTAAGCAAATCTTCTTCTGGAATCTTCATGCCCGTCGCAACTCGCCAATGCTGTGTCCATTCATATGAGGAAGACGTTACCCATCCGATGCGCATAATGATCAGCTCGCGCAAGCGACCCTCGAGTTTGTTCTCAGTAAATAACAAAGCCGTCAGCAGTTGTGCAATGTGTTTCGTCACACCTGGATGACGCAACAATATACGAAATACCGAGAGTTCAGCGAATTGCTCACTGACACCGGCTAGTGTGGCTGCGGTTTTAGCATCTTCTATGTCGAGAAGTGGAATTCTTGGTTCAAGCATCGTATCTATCCTGTTCTACCTTCCTGATCCAAACAGAAAGTACTGATTAACTTTTCGAAAACGTCTTAATGATCATTTCCATGTTTTCAGTCAATCGTTCTTTTTTTATGCCAACACTGGGCGAGTAGAAAATCACCTGCTGCGCCAGATCACCCCACTGATGGATTTTCTCCAGTACCTCATCGGGTGTTCCGGTCAGAGCAATTTGATCCACCATTTCGTCCGGCACCGCAGCTGTCATTGCCGCATAGTCGCCTTTCCGGAACGCGACTGCGATTGTCTCGCCTATATCCTTCCAGCCACTCGGTTCAAGCACTGAATGATACAGGCGAGTCGTGTAGTAAAAAGCAATCTGGCTTCGCGCCTCATTCTTCGCTTTCACCGGATCTTCATTGATGCTGGTGATGATATAAGGCACCAGTTCGCAAGGACTTCCCTGTAACAACGGACGAACGACTTCGGTAATGTATTGTCGCGTGAAGATTGGATGACCAACCAGGCCATCTGCACATCTCGCGGCAGTTCTGATCATGCCCCTGTTAACCGCCGCGAGGTAAACCGGAATGCTGGTTCTTGCCGCGCCCGGTCTTACATACTGTGGAATCTTTACCTGGTAGTAAGGACCCTGATAGTCAAGGCCGCCGCCCGCCTGCTGCTCAATTGCAGCCCTGATCAGGCCGATGGCATCCTGCACTCTGGGTGCCGGGGGACCTTCAAACGGCATGGAATACCATTTTTCATTCATCGTCTTGGTCCCGGTACCAAGCCCAAGTATTACCCTGCCCCCTGATATTTCATCAATATCCATGGCACCACTGGCAGCCAGCATGGGGGTGCGCATAAAGGCGTAGGCAATGGCGGTGCCGAGTTTGATTTTTTTTGTCGCGGTGGCCACAGCCGCAAGTCGTACCAGGCCATGCTGGTTAAAAAACTCGGTGGTCCAGACCGATTCGAACCCAGCCTCTTCAGCCCTCAGTGCCAGGTCCATCTGACCCCTTATGGTCGGGGCCGTCAGAATCAGTCCATACTTCATGCGCTCTTCCTTTTTGCAACAAACCGCTCAGGACTGTTTATAACAAGCTGGCATTTCATGCAGGAGGTATCAGGCAACTGTGTATCGATTCTTCTCCCTCTACCTCTCTCGCCAGGGTCCTGATCGCCAGCTCTGCGTCTTCGAGATCAAATTCATGGGTGTGCATCCGGGAGAAATCGATTCGCCCTGACTCTATCAGTTTAATCGCCTTTTTATATCCAGACGATGTGACGCCGATGGCGCCCTGGATGGTCACTTCTTTCATTACGATCAGATCGGACACAAAATTATCTACCGGTTTAAAACCTTTAACCCCGGCCAGCATGATTTTTCCTCCCGCCTTGACCAATCGCAATGCGTCTGCGACGGGTTTCGTCGCATAGGATGATACATCAACCACAATGTCTGCTCCTTTGCCTGAGGTAATCTCCTTGACACGATGGACAGGATTTTCATTATCCACGTCGATGGTGTACTTAGCGCCATAAAATTTAGCCACTTCCAGTTTTTTTGCATCGAGAGCAAGACCGGTCACAATAATGTCTTCAACCCCGACCTCACGCAATGCGATGACACACGCCAGCCCTCTTTGTCCCGGGCCCATCACAACAACTGTATCTCCGGGTCCGGCCCGGGGCATTTCCACCGCCCACCGAAATCCAGCACCGAGTGGATTAAACATAACCGCAATTTCAGGCGGCAAATCCGGGTCGACCTTGTGCACAATCGTGTTGGCATGCAAATACATATATTGTGAGTATGCCCCCCAAAGGCCTGGATCTTCGGACAGAGGAATATACGAGTATATTTTTCGCCGATCGCAAAGGTGATAGCTGCCGCTAAGACAGGGATCACAATGTCGGCACGACAACATTGTCTCCACGGCCACCCGGTCACCCTGATCCACTCCCCATCGCTGTGCTGCCAAATCTCCTATTTTTTCAATGATACCCAGGGGCTCGTGACCAGGAATGGCAGGCATGGGTGTGCGCAGAACCCCTTCGAATTGCTCATAGTCACTACCGCAAATTCCGCAGGCTTCAATTCGAATCAGCGCGGATGCATCATCAATGTCCGGGATGGCAATATCCATGCGTGTCAATTCACGTTTGCGGGTATGTACCATCGCCATGCTTTTCGCAGGAAGGTCCATTGTTAGTCCTCATCGATTAACAAATCGGGGTCGATACTGCCTTCATCTGGCATCTCAGCAACTGGCGTATCATCATCAATTATATTCCAACAGGGCTGCCGCCCGGTAGTTAGAGTTCAGGGGCATGGTCCCCGAATAGTTGACGTAATTCATTCTGCTTGTGATGATACGCAAGGTGCAAATTCGCGCCAGAGTCAGGACTTATAATGACTTCAGACCAGCCAGATATCTACCCTTCCAGGGAATGTGCCCTGCTGACACAACTCAAGGACAATATAGAGACCGTCATACAATGCAACAACGAGGGCATCAAGTGGTTACTTACCGCATTCGTTGCTGGTGGTCATGTATTACTTGAAGATGTGCCCGGCACCGGAAAAACAACACTGGCAAAGTCGCTGGCAGGTTCAATAAGCGCAGAATTCAAGCGTATACAATTTACTCCCGACCTGCTGCCATCAGACATCCTTGGCGTTTCGGTGTTCGATCAACACAGCCAGGATTTTAGATTTCGACCAGGACCTATTTTTACCCAGATTTTACTTGCAGACGAAATCAATCGCGCTTCTCCGCGCACGCAATCTGCCTTACTCGAAGCCATGGCGGAAAACCAGGTCAGTGTGGAAGGAGATCGGATCGAAATGGACGAATGGTTCTTTGTTATCGCGACCCAGAATCCAGTGGAGTTCCATGGCACCTATCCGCTACCGGAAGCGCAGATGGATCGTTTTGCAATGCGTTTCAAACTGGGTTACGTATCAAGGGAGCAAGAGGTACAAATTCTTGACTCACAAAGATACGAACACCCGATAACCAGGCTTAAACCCTGCACCAACCTTGAAGATCTGAGATCTATCAGAAACGCGGCCAGAAACATTCGAATATCTGATGAGCTCAAGCACTATATCGTTGACCTGGTCGGCGCAACCAGGGCCTACCCGGGTATTCAAATGGGCGCAAGCCCGCGAGCGGGGATTGCCATGATGAAATGCTCCCAGGCTCTCGCGCTCATTGAGGGCCAGGAGTTTGTCACACCGGACATTATCCAGGAACTGGCGATCCCGATAATCGCCCATCGACTGGTACTTGACCCCGAGTCACAATATTCCGGCACCGACTCTGCCGAATGCATCATGAATATCATGCAAGACATCCCTGTCCCTGCCTGATCGCGATGAATTCGTAGCATGTTCAGGGAGTTTATCTTTCCAGGCTACGTCAGGCTATCGCGAGCCAGCCGGAGAGCCTCTCGCCGTTCTTCAGAAAGAGGCCGGTTTATACAGACCAGCGCGGTTATTTGTGCCGCCATCGGCATTGACACTAACCTGACCCTGGTCTACCAGCTATTCGCTTTCCTGCTCTGCCTGATTATTGTTTCAAGACTAGCTCTGCGGATTCAGCCGCCGAAGGTTAGCGTCAAGAGGCGCTTACCAAAATACGCGACTGCCGGTCAAACCTTCGAATATTTCATCAATGTTTCGAACGAGGGGAGCTATATTGAGCGGGACCTGAAACTCGTCGACAACCCGAGAATTGTTCCTCCTGATATTCAACAATTCAGGAACGAACGTGAGCCTGGAGAGGAAACTCGCAACGCTTATGATCGTTGGATAGGCTTTCATCGGTTCGTCTGGTTACAACGCCGTAACACGGGCATCGTGATCAAACAGGGGGACGTTCCCGAGATCAGCCTCAAAGCAAATGCCGATGCAAGAATGGAAGCCCTTCCCTTGCGTCGCGGAATTGTCAATTTCACCTCAACGACACTACTTAGTCCGGATCCACTCGGTCTCTATTTCTCCGTGACGAACTTCAATCACCACGAACAACTCATGGTGCTACCCAGGAGATACCCTGTATCAAAAACCTTTGAACTGCCCGGCGGCAGGCATTTTCAACCAGGGGGGGTCAATTCAGCCTGGTCTATTGGCGAGTCAGATGAGTTTGTGTCCTTGCGCGACTACAGGGACGGGGACTCCATGCGAAACGTTCACTGGGCAAGTACGGCTAAACGCGACAAGCCCGTCGTCAAAGAATTCCAGGACGAGTTTTTCGTCCGCCAGGCACTTGTACTCGATACAGATACGCGGGACTCGCAACTTCTGGAGGAAACGGTGTCAGTTGCTGCCAGCTTACTGCTGCAGATGGAAAGCAGTGACGGGCTGATGGACCTGATCTATGCATCCAAGACAACACAGATTGTCACCGCCGGTCGTGGCTATGCACAGGTCAACCATCAATTGGAAGCGCTGGCGACGCTGACGATGTGTAGCGGTGCAGCAACAAAGTTAAAGAAAACCGTGGCAACCCATCGAAAACTGTTGAGCGGATGCATCCTTGTCCTTCCAGGCTGGGATGAATCGCGGCGAGCGCTTCTAAACAGCCTGTCTTCCGCTGGCATCCCAACGGCCCTGTTTATAGTGACCGAGGATGAGGACAAGCTGACGAACGTGCCAGCAAATGCAAATGTATTACCTATCCATGATATCGCCGAAAGGCTGGCACACTTGTGAAGCCAAGGATCATCCAGGGGCTCGTCGTCCTGGCATGGGGAATCCAGGCTGATCTCATCTGGTTTGCGCTTCCCATGGCGGCTACCCTCGAAGCCCGATACTTCCTGAACCGACGTTGGGCGCTCACCAAGCAGGACTTTTATCGGGTCGCAGACCTGACCAGTGTCGCCATGGTTGGAATGATTATCTTCCTTTTCCTCAATGCGAGGAGCTATCACTTCATCACCACACTTTTTCAGTGGCTGCCTATTCTCTTTTTCCCCCTGGTCATCGTGTTTGCCTACAGCACTACCGAAAAGATGACACTGGACGTACTTTTTTATTCTCTGCGTCGACAGAAGGAACCCGTACAACAATCCTGGGACATGGATTACCTGTTCCTGGGTTTGTGCGTTCTTGCCACAGGTTTCAATACAGATGATCGTTCACTTTTTTTCCCTCTCGCCGCGATTGCGATCCTCTGGTCCCTGTTTCCTCTGCGTTCGACCCGTTACCGGGCAGGAATCTGGATCCTGGTGGTCTCCATCACCTTCCTCGTTGCTGGATTTACCCACCAGATGATCCGTGAAGCCCATCTGGCAGTCAAAGCAAAAACGGAACAATGGATTGCCGCCTGGATCATGCAGCGAACCGATCCACTAAAAACCAGAACCGCACTGGGCAAGGTGGGTCGTTTGAAACTCTCGGATTCCATATTATTTCGAATAAAACCCATCGGTGGTCAGGGTTTTCCAAGCCTGCTGGTTGAGGCAAGTTACGATCATCCCAGCACGGGGGCCTCCATGGAATGGGCTGTCTGGGAAACGAACTTTACCAGCGTACCTCATGAAGATGACTTCACCTGGCGTTTTGCAGATGCCAGCCCCGGTGAGACTGCTGCCAAAATCTACCTGGAATTTAACCGCGAACGTTCTCTTGTACCAGTACCTGCTTCCCTATCTGAAATTCATGATCTACCCGCATTGGAAGTCAAACTAAGCAAGTACGGCGCAATCCAGGGAAGCGGTATGGTGCCCAGTCCTTCATTCGAGATCAAATATTCACTTGGAAACCAGCTCTACGGTCCACCGGGAGAGATTGACCTTTACCTCGACGAGAAGCACGAGGCACTGTTGTCGAGAATTGTGAAGCGGGCGAATTATCCCGCAAGACATAGCATTGCCTTTATCCAGAATTTTTTCTCGGACTTCAAATACAGCCTGTTCCAGGAAACCGTGAACGAGGCTAACCCACTGGAAGATTTCCTCTATAGCCGCAGGGCGGGTCACTGCGAATACTTTGCCAGCGCCACAACCCTGTTGCTGAGACAAATGGGCGTGCCGTCGCGTTATGTTGTTGGCTATTCGGTACACGAATACAACGAGGCGTTGGGCATGTACATTGTAAGGCAGCGTCATGCCCACGCCTGGGCAATTGCCCATGTGGGAGGTGAGTGGCTGGTAGTGGATACGACCCCAGGCGTATGGCTTGCCGAGGAAGATGCGAACGCGAACCTGCTACAGCCTATATTCGATTTTTTTGCGAACTATTCTTTTATGTTTCAGCTATGGTGGAATGAGCAGAAAATTGAAGACTACAAATTCGAACTTTACATCATCGGCGGAATCCTGGCGCTAATTCTGATCTGGCGCATCGCAACCAGTGAACAGGTCATCATCTCCAGGGAAGGAAATGAAGAATCCCGCTCCTGGTTACCCGGAAAGGAATCACCATTTTTCAAAATCGTGGCCTACTTATCAGATGAAGGGTTGAAGCGAGATCGCGGAGAAGTCCTCCGGCACTGGTTAATCAGAATTCAAAAGCCTGAGTTACTTCCCCTGCTGGGCATTCACAACCGATGGCGGTTCGACCCGCGAGGAGTGAGTGCCAACGAAAAACTCGCCCTCAACGAGCAGGTTGATCACTGGATTTTGGGTCAGGTAGATCAGGGGCCTCAAGAAAACTAGGGAGCCTCTGATGAATACCCAGAAAAGAACCCGAGCAACCGTGGTTTGTCTTGAAGGACGAAACATCCTTACCATTGAACTCCAGGATCCGACCACAGGTAAGAGAATGTGGTCCCTGCCGGGTGGTGAAATTGAAGAAAACGAAACTCCGGAAAGGGCCGCGGTCAGGGAGACACTTGAGGAAACGGGTCATCTTGTGGTGTTGCATCCCACTGCCAGGATGGTAACGGAATATCTTTTTCGTTGGAATGCCATCCTCTATGAGTGTACAACCCACTGGTTCGTTGCCACGCCGAGCCATCACGAAACAACACCGGTTGAGGATGCAGATTATCTGCTGGGCTCATCCTGGCTCCCGATCCGACGCATCGATGAATTATTCGCTTACCATCCGCACATCAGGGAAGTGACGAAACGATTAATCAAAATCTCTGAAACCTGAACCTCCGATTCAATCGAGCGCTACACCTCTAACCGCTTGTCGTATAATAGGGCGCTCAATACCTGCCAAGGGCGCCCAATTGAACAACAAGCAGCTGAACATCAAGCAGAAAATGTCCCGCATTATCCAGAGCGAAGCAGCAGCGATCAGCGCCATTCATATTACGGACGCGTTTGAAGATGCGGTCAACAAACTGCTTGCCTGTAAAGGGCGTGTCGTAACTACAGGTATCGGCAAGGCTGGATTTATCGCCCACAAGTTCGCAGCAACCTTGTCTTCTACCGGTACGCCTGCTTTCTATATCCATCCTGCTGAAGCCGGGCATGGCGATATGGGCATGTTGGATGTAGGCGATTGTATCGTTGCATTTTCAACCAGCGGTAAATCCAATGAAGTTATCGAAATGCTGGAGATCGCCCACCACCTCGGAATCGACAGCATCATCGGTATTACGTCCCACGTAGATTCTCCAATCAGAGAATTGAGCGAAATTGTTCTCGATATGGGACCAGATATTGAAGAGCCCTGTCCGCTAAAAATTACGCCCAGTGCGACCATTGCCGTAATGTTGGCGATCAGTGATGCCATCGCCCTGACCCTGATGGAACTCAAAAACTTCACCAAAGAAGAATATGGCATGCGCCACCACAAGGGTTATCTGGGCGCCGTTACACAAAAAAAATATGGCGACTGAGCTCTTGAGCAGGTCAATGAATCTAGATCCGGTTGTTCTCGCTGAAAAGTATGTACAAGAGGTTCGCAGGGACATTACACAGTTAGGCGTTAAACTCAGTGTTGTTGGCCTGATAGCCTCGGACGACAAACCTTCCCTCGCCTACGCAAAGGCAACAAAGCGGAAGTTTGACATGGTAGGTATTAGCTATGATCTCCGCCAGCTTGAGCGTCTGAAGGTGGAAAACGCAATCAATGCTGCAAATCAGAATCCGAACGTCCACGGAATATTTATCTACTTCCCGGTTTTCTATAACCAGCATGACGACTATTTGCGCAACCAGGTCGACTTCAAGAAAGATATTGAGGCAGGTAGTACCTACTGGACAAAAAAAATAGTTGCCAACGACCGCATGGCTGTCTCTGGTGACGAATCACGAAAAGCTGTTTTGCCTTGTACCTCACTCGCAATTATTAAGATACTAACGGAAATAGGAGTGTACGCTACTCATACGGATCGACCTATGGAAGGTAAAGTGGTATCTATTTTTAATCGCAGCGAGGTCATCGGCAGACCGCTGGCGGTTATGATGTCAAACGACGGCGCAAAGGTGTATTCATTCGACGTTAATGGTCCTCTCGAATTTATGGATGCCCTGCCGAACGAATCCAGTATTACAAGAGAACAGGCTCTATTGGATTCAGACATTGTCATTACCGGCGTTCCCGCCGATTCTTTTAAGAAAATAGGCTGCGATGAAGTTCGTAAAGGTACTGTCTGCGTGAATTTTTCAAGCGTCCCCAATTTTGAGGATGCAATAAAAACCCATACCGATATCTATATACCGCGAATCGGCCCCATGACCGTCGCCATGTGTATGCGCAACACCCTACGGTTATTCACGAATTTTCACCAGGCAAGCCAGGCGTGAGCATGAATCTGCAGACGAATTCCATCCAGACATTTCTGGATTCCCTTGCAGCCAAAACTTCAACGCCAGGTGGCGGGACAGCGGCAGCGATCACCGGCGCCCAGGGAAGCGCTCTGATCTCCATGGTCTGCCAATTCTCAACCAATTTTGAAGGCGCAACCCGAATGGATCGCCGTGCCCAGCAGGCACGCGCTTCTTTCCTTGACCTCGCTCAATCAGATATCGAGGCTTTCGACACGGTTATGGCGGCGTACCGGTTGCCAAAAAATAAACCCGGGCGTGAACAAAACATTCAGTCGTCTCTGCTACAGGCTGCCGAAGCTCCCCGGGCGACAATGGCATTGGCAAATTCATTAATCGACGATGTTCTAACATTATCACAAAGGGGTAATAAAAATCTTGTTACAGACACCGGCATGGCGGCTATCCTGATTGAGGCAACAATCAGGTCCGCGGAATTCAACATTCTGGTTAACCTGAAAGGTATTAGTGATGAAAGCTACGTAACAGACGTCACTGCAGAGATCATGTCCTGTACATCAAGGTTAAAGTATCTTCAACAGGTTGCCAATGGGGTCAGGCAGTCTCTCCAGGCCAGTTAGACCACTTCCATATGCGTAATTCCACCCCTGTCCTCAAGCTGGCGATCCCCTTCCTTCTGCTGTCGTGCACTGCTATCGATACCGATAAAACCCCGGCATCTCATGAGATCACCCGTGACGCCCTCAATATCGTTGACCGGTTTGAAAACACGCTGGCAGAGAAACTGCTGCATCTGGCATTCCAGGATATTCAAGCCGCAAACAACAACGAGCAATTTCAAATAGTAGATACACATCGACGTAAACTGAAAAAGTCACTGGACATTTCCAGGTTATCCCCTAGCAATCAGCGTCAACTGCGACTCTTCGAACACCTATGGCAGACTGAACGCAGCAAATCGGATATGGCGAAAACCGGCGCTGTACGCCCTTATACGGAGACACTCAAACTCGAAACATCAATTTCGTCGAATGCAGTAGACTTATCCTTGCAGGCTTACGAAAAACTTTCAAAACTACACGCAAAAATTCGTCTACTCACGGAAATGCCAGAGCAAGTGTCGCTGGAATCGCTTTTTGAAACCTCGCGAAATAATCCCGAAAACTATCTACCCAACACCCACGCTGGAAGGCAAAAATATCTGGACCTTATGGTCGACTCCCTGATAAAAATCGAAAGGCTTCTTCCTGCCGTCTATTCGGGCCAGCACGGCGAATTCATCCTCGCGGGAGATGAAAACCGTAAGGCTAACCAGCTATTCATCTACGATAGGACGGCAAAAACCCTGAACATCGATCTTGGTGACATGACCCAACTCCCACTGTACGAAATCGACAGTGTCGCCGCCTATTACGGCATCCCAGGCATGCATACAATCAGCAGCATCAGGTCATCAGAAATCCAATCACTAATTTCATTACCAGGCTACGCGGCTGGCTGGGCAGCCTATATAACTTCTTCCCTGAACCGCGGGTCACCTGTCCAACTTCCCGATTCCGAATTGATGCGCTCGTATTTCGAAGCCATGATTATCTCCCTCGCTGTCGCGGATATCGGGCTTCATTCTGAGAACTGGTCCGTGGACCAGGCGACTGAATTCGTTATCAGCAGCTCACCTTATCCCGTTACCCGGTTAAAAAACTCAATACTTCTGGCTGCCCGGATGCCGGGTGTATTTTCAACACCTCTGCTTGCCCGCCTGCAATTTGAAACACTGCAGGAACAGAGCAAGGAACTGCTCCAACACGATTTTGTCCTGAGTGAATTTCAGCTCACAATTCTCAACCCTGGGCTCTTACCATTCTCCGAACTTCAAAAAGTGGTTGCCGATTGGACAAAACAAAATACGCCCGCGAATCAGACCCACGATCCGAATCAGTGATCGTGCCCGTGAGGTCGAACACGAAATTGTTCATCCCGCTCCAGCAGTTCGGAGAAGCTGCACAGGTTTTTTCTCGAAAGCAGGTCTGTCAGGGCGGCAAGGAAATGGTCGTAGTAGATATAGGGATCATGGCCGGGATGAGATTGATCCCACGCCGAGATTCTGATGATCAATGCTTCCCTGAAATCAGCCCATAGGAAATGACCCTGCTCACATAAAACGCGGGCAATACCAAATACACGACCTTGCCAGGGAGCATCAAACAACAATTCGCCATTCGCCATGGGCGGCAACAGTTGTTCCTCCAGTTCCATTGCCTCGTTCACAGGGATTCCACACCGATCATGGAGTTACGCGTTACGAGCTGTGCCAGCTCCTCATCGGACTTGCCGATACTGAGTTCCGGTTGTCGCGGTAATACCATATACCTCACCTCGGCACTGGAATCCCAGATCCTGATTTCCACGTCTGCGGGAAGATCGAGTCCCATTTCCTTAAGTACAGTTCTCGGTTCGCTGACGATGCGTGATCTATATTGGGGATCCTTGTACCATTTGGGCGGCAACCCCAACACGGCCCACGGATAGCAGGAACACAAGGTACAGACGATCGCGTTGTGCACTTTCTCTGTATTTTCCACCACTACCAGCTTCTCGACCTGACCGCCTTCGAAGGAGAATTCTTTAATAGCGCTGGTGCCATCTTCAAGCAATCGCGATCTGAACTCAGGGTCAGACCATGCACGAGCGACGACACTGGCACCATTCATCGGGCCAACTCTTTCACTATAACGGACGATGACATCATCGATTGCATCCGCTGTCAGCAACCCTTTCTCTATGAGCAGCGACTCAAGCGCCTCAGCCCGGATCGCCTGAGGCTCATGATCATTCTCTGCCACGTCAATTTCCCTCCGTCAATAAAACCGGGCCAGAACGAAACCTATTCCAGGTAACCCAGGCATTTTACGCGCAATTCGCTTTTATTATCTTTTCCAGATACCTGATTTTCTGATCCATTTCACGAGCCTCGGAAACCTTGTAGCCATGGCTCCTCTTATCGCGAATTCCCGCGCGGTCTCGCTGTGCACGCGTGCAATCTTGTTGCTTGATCTTGTTGTTCTTCCTGATTCGACTGGATATCCGCCTGTGCTTTTTGATACGGGCGTCCCGCGCCTCCGTAGTGCGTTCATCGATATCCGCCAGCGCCCGGTGTTCAGCCTGACTTAATATCGCT
>JACZXW010000101.1 GCA_022571415.1 Pseudomonadota bacterium | reverse complement strand
ACAGTACTCCCGTCGCCGACCACCTGTTACTGATTCAAAAGCAGCACGGCAAACCGGGCATTTCTTACGTCGTTTCATAACAGCTTCCGTAACGTTATCAAAGTTGTTACGAATCTTACGGCATAACCCTCAAAAATTCTAGTTTTTTACGGCTGCGATTAGTGCCAATCTTGTGGTGAACGAAAGTTCGACACGGCTTCATCCGACCGCAATCAGTATGTGCAAAAGAAGCATGAGATGCAGAAAAAAGAATGCTCGTCGGAAAACCAAACATTCAGGAAATATTTCCTGAATGTAACGGTCAGGCTCGCGACCAAGCTGTGGAAAAACGGTGGGTGTTTCAGGCCGCTATTCATAACTGCCTCTCGCACACACACACGCGGGGAGATCGCACCACAATCATTGCTGTTTTTTGTTGGTGCTCAGAGAGTCCGGCGTCTTTGCTGTTCAGGTTATTAGATTAAAGTATCTTACCTTGTTCCGCACTTTCTCGCGGTAGAGTTCAACATCTGGATAGATTGCCGAGCAAATGTGTAAAATGGTGGTGGTTAATGGTTTGCCGTATCGCCTTGTAAAGAATATCCCTAAATTCCTAATAATATGGTTAACCTCTGATTGAGCTATCTCGGCCTTTGGTCTGTTTGCTGCGATTTCGTGCAACCTTTCAGTATCGGTTAGCTTTTTCAGCAGGAGATCAACGCGAACCTCTGAAATTGGAAGTGCCCAATCGAAGAACTCTATGTACTCTTTTAATTGTTCATCAATGCCTTCATCGGTTAACCTTTTCAGCAGGGCATCACGGCGAACGTCTGATATCGGAAGGTCCTCGCTCCAATTGAAGTATTTCAAGTACTCCTTCAGCTCAATGGCTTTCATGTCCCATTCAATGTCCGAAGGACGAAATAGGTCGCTGTGCCGCGCCATTACTTCATCATCTACAAAGTACCTTAGAGAATATATTGGTAACCCCAAGACTTTAATGTCCCGAAGCAAGTCCTTGGCATTACGGTTTATGCGCTCAATGATTTTGGAGTGCACCTCGGGCTTTAAAAGTGGGAATCTCTTAAACTCAGCCTGCCAACACTTTATGTTTAAGTCCAGAACGAATAACATATCCCATATCCTTTTAGGCGTGTACTTTTTACCTCGGATTTTTTCCTCGTTCTTTTTGATATCCGCCTCGACCGACTTGTCATAAGCCCCCCCCTCCCACTGAAAAGTAACTTTTTGTTTTTTCACTGGCATATCCTGATTATCCGTTTTTGGCACGGATAGGTGTCACAGTGCCATCTTGTTTTGTTTCAATGTCGCAGTAATCCGCCCATGCGTTCATCAATTTGACGCGCTTCGGGAACACCGTGGAACGGAAATAACTGGCTTCTGCGCCGTCTTTCAGCTGATGCGCTAATGCGTGTTCACAAACTTCTCTGGGAAATGCGGTCTGGTCTGCCGCCCAATCGCGGAAGGTGCTTCGCATGGCATGTGCGGTTATGCCGGGATGCAATTCATTGATCAATCGCATACTGCCTATGGTGGTTAGTCCCTTTTCCAAAGATGGACCGGGGAATGTGAAGTCACTGACTTTGGGTAAGGATTCCAGTAGTTGCGTGGCTTGCGGTGACAACGGGATTTCATGTGGCTTACCGGCTTTCATCCGGTCACCGGGAATCGTCCAGACCTTAGCCTTCAGATCAATCTCAGACCACTGTGCGCCCATGACTTCACCGGGACGGGTAGCGGTCAAAATTTGCAGTTCAAATGCCTTTGCGGATAGTGTGTTTTTCTCCCTTAACTTCGCCATAAATACGCCGACATCGCTATAGGGTAATGCTGAGAGATGCACAATTTTATTCAGTTTCGTTGGTTTCGGCAGAATCTTGTTGAGGTGTCCTTTCCAGCGTGCTGGATTTTCACCTGTACGATATTTCCGTGCCGTGGCCCAATCCAATACGCATTCAATTCTTTGGCGAACTCTCGTGGCAGTTACGGTTTTTTCCTGCCAAATGGGTTCCAGGCATGATAAGACCAGTCCAGTATCGATCTTGGCAACTGGCAGCGGCATTAACTTCGAAGCGTAAGCGTTTAATGAAGAAGGCCACTGGTCTGCATGTTTCTGGTTCTTCCAGCTTGCCCGGTGCGCAGCAATGTACCTGTCCGCGCAATCCTTGAAGGTCAATCTCATGGCATAGGCCAGCTTTTTCTCTTGCAGTTCCAGCTTGGCTTCCTCGATGGGGTCTTTACCTTCCCAAACCATGTTGCGGCATTCCCCGGCGCGTACACGTGCCATAGCAAGCGAGACATCATGTTTACCGTACCTGCCCAAACCTTTATCACGCGACTTTCCGGTGATGCGATCTCGCCAGCGGAATACCCACGTTTTCCTCCCGTCCGGTTTGACCAGTAAATACAGACCGCCGCCATCGCAATACCTTCCTTGTTTCGTTTGCTTCTCTACGCCAATTGCTGTTAATTTGTCACGCATAATGTCTCGCTCCTACACATTTGAAATCGTCTGCCAACACTGGTGTTCCCTATAACAGTCCCTAGAGAATACGCCGATTAGCGGCGGATAGCAACGGACAGTAGAGAATAAGGACAAACAGTGAAAGTATTACAGGGTACTGGGTATAGAAGAATAGCGTCGTGTAATCGATTGAAACAAAAAGCGAATAATGATGGCGGACTCGGACTAATAATCCTCCAACATGGCATCGTAGTCCGGTACTGGGGGGTCTCCGTCGTAGATCAGGAATTCACGTCTTTGCAGGTAGGCATCGCGGATCAGGGCGTAGGGATCGTGGGCGCTCTCGATGTCATCATCAAAGGTCAACAGTGATGCGCGCAGGGTGATCAGGTCTACGACTATTGGCACGTAGTTATTATGTTCCCGCGCATAGTAGCTGGGTGGGTAGAAGAATCCGTAGAAGCCGCGGCCGAGGACATCGCGCGGAGTAAAAGGTCCGAAAAAGGGCATCACCAGGTAGCGGCTGTCTTTCCATCCCCAGACCGCCATAGTCTGGCCGAAGTCCTCGTCATAATAAGGAATGTCTTCTTTGCTGGCGACGTCGAAAAAGCCAAGGAGGCCCACCGTAGAATTCACCAGGAAACGACCGGTGGTTGTCAGCGAGTCTTCGAACCTGCCCTGGAGCAGCAGGTTCAGGAAAACAACCGGGTAGGCCAGGTTGCGAAAGAAATTCCGCACGCCACGTTGTGGGGCGTCTGGCATGATGATGTCGTAACCCTTTGCGACCGGCCGGAATATGGCCTGGTCGAGACCCATGTTGAATGCATGCATCTTGCGGTTATAAGACTCCCAGGGGTCCTGTTCGGGGTCAGTCATGGTCGCAGGCTGGCTGGCGCAGGCGGTGAGCAGCAATGCAAACAATACGGCACAAGCACTGGACAGCAAAGAGCGCATCTTTCCGGGTTCAAATCGAATCATTGTCCTGGTATTTCTTCCAAGCGACCCCTGCCAGAAATATCCATCAGCTTGTCTGCTTCACACAGTTTTGCCAGGCGCAGCAGGTTTGCCGGCGCATTGGTGATATGCAGTTGCCGGTCCCGCCGGTTGACCATTGCCTGCCACTCGAGCAGCAGTGCCAGGCCAGAGCTATCCGCATGCCTGACCCCGGCCAGATCAATGTTCAGGGTGGAGCCACTGACGGTAAACCTACTTTCGAGTTCCCGGTAGATGCCTGGTGTGGAAACGAAATTCAGTTCGGGGCCAAGGTGCACCGTCCCGTCATCTCCCGTGTGGATGCTGCTGTCACTCATCGAGGCTTACATTACCTGCAATGATGTCTGCGGTCACTTTGTCTATGCCCTCTGCTCGCACCCTGGGTGATATCTGGTTGCGAAAAGTAATCACGTAGGAAATGCCCTCAACGGTTACGTCAAATGCCTTCCAGCCTTCGTCGGTCCTGTGAAAAGCATAGTCCACCGGAATAAAACCACCTCTGGTCAACTTGATTCGTGTGCGAACCCGGGTGAGCTTGTCTGAGTTCTTTCCCCTCAACGGCATCACTTCTATTTGTCGGTCACTACTGAACTCGATCAGGTTGTCGGAATAACGGTTGATCAGAACGCTGCTCAGGGCGTCGGAAAAGGCAAGCAGTTGTTCCGTTGAAACATCCCGTCCGGCCCGGCCGAGAACCAGTCGGGCGGAATAAACCACATCGATCAATGGCAGCATGTTTTCCCTGACGACGTCTCTCAAAAGTTCAGGGTTTTGGGTAAATTCGGCTCGGTGGCTGTCCAGCACTTCGAGGATGTGGGTGACGGCCTGGGTGATGACGGTGACCGGATCACGCTCATCCACTGCGCCTGCCGGGCTGCTTCCAAGCAAAAGGAACAAGGCGCAAGGAAGTAATCTCTTCACCGGTTTTCCTCCGTCGAGTCGGCATTGAACAGGTATTTGCCGATCACCTGCTCCAGGATCAGCGCAGACTGGGTGATGAATAGTTCATCGCCTTCGACCAGCACGTCCGGCGCACCACCGGGTTCAAGGCCGATGTACCGGTCACCCAGCACACCTGAGGTCAACACCGACGCGCCGGTGTCGGAAGGGATTTCATTGAACCGTGTGGCGATGTCCATATTCACTACTGCTTCAAACATGACAGGATCCAGCACGATGGATTCGACCATGCCCACCGTCACGCCAGCAATCTTGACCGGCGATTTTACTCTGAGGTCAGCGACGTTGGTGAAGCGGGCGCTGATCCTGTAAGTGTCTTTGCCAATTTCCTGCCCATAGTCGGTTGCTCGCATCGCTAGCCAGATAAGGGCGGCGATGCCGAGCAGCAGGAAAATGCCGGATGCGAGTTCCACCTTGTAATTAGGACGCATAGGGTTACCTCAGGTAAAAAACGATGTCATGATAAAGTCGAATACCAGGATGAGCACCGAACTCAACACGACCGTGTTGGTGGTTGCGGTGCCCACGCCAGCGCCGGTTGGTTTGGCCGTATAACCAAAGAATACAGCGACCAGGCCGACCAGGCCACCAAATACCAGGCTCTTCCACATGCCACCGACAAAGTCCTTGTAGAAATAAATGCCGGTTTGCAGTTTACTCCAGAAAATGCCGGCATCCATGTCCATCACCCCAATCGAGAATACAACACTGCCCAGGATGGCCAGGGCGTTGAACATGGCGGTCAGCAGGGGCAGCGAGATCAAGCTGGCTATGAAGCGTGGCAGGGCGATGATCTGGATGGGATCGATGGCCATCAGTTCCATGGCTTCGATCTGGTTGGTGGCCTTCATCAACCCAATCTCGGCGGTGACCGAAGTGCCGGCGCGCCCGGCAAACAAAAGGGCGGTAAGTACCGGCCCAAGTTCGCGGAACAGGGACTTGACCACCAGCAGACTGACCTGGTCGGAAGCACCAAATTGCTCCAGGGCATTGATCGCTTGCAGTGACAATACCATGCCGACGAAAAAGCCGCAGATCATGACGATAACCAGCGATCGTGCGCCGATCAGGTAGATCTGCTGCAATACTGATCGGACCTGCGCGGCGCTGAAGCGGATGCTGGAAATCATCCTCATCAGGAACAGGAGGCACTGGCCGCTCTGTGCAACAGGCCCGGTCAGTTTGCTGGTGTAATGACCTAAAGTGGCCATATCAGTCCAACAACCCCCAAGGTGTACCGGGTGTTTGGTAGTGGAAAGGGATCGGCCCCTCCATTTTGCCATTCATGAACTGGTTTACACCCGGCTCGGTGCTCGAGTTCAGCTCTTGCGGCGGGCCTTCCCCGGCAATTTTTGCTGAAGCCATGATGTAACAATAGTCAACCAGCTGGCTCATCTGAGTCACGTTGTGCGTGACCACGATGCTGGTCAGGCCCAGGGCGTCGTTGGTTTCACGCATCAGCGTTCGGATGGTGGAAACAGCAATCGGGTCCAGCCCTGTCATGGGTTCGTCGTAAAGCATGATGCCGGGGTCGAGGACAACCGCCCGGGCAAAAGCAACCCGTCGCGCCATACCGCCTGACAATTCATGCGGCATGAGGTCCTCGATACCGCCCAGGCCCACCGCGTTGAGCTTGCTCATCACCAAGCGGCGAAGCAGGGGCTCAGGGAGGTCTGTGTGTTCTCGCAAAGGAGTTGCGATGTTTTCGAACACCGTCAGGTCAGTAAACAGTGCCCCGTCCTGCAGCAGGACACCGATGTTACGGCGGAAGCGGTGCAATTCCCGATCAGACATCCGCGATACCATCTGTCCATTGACTTCAATGGTTCCCTCATCCGGTTTCAGTTGCCCGGAAATCAGCCGCAGAATCGTCGTTTTGCCAACGCCGCTTGGACCCATGAATGCGACAATGGAACCCTGCTGGATATCCATGCTGATGCCATCGAGGATCGTATTGCGACCACGCCGGAAAACCAGGTCCCGGATCCGGATGGCCGTTTTGATTATTTTTGCTTGTTCCATTTGTCCTGGCAAAGAGACCGATCCATAGTTCAGGTGCAATTGTAGTACGAATCTGACCCGCAAAACTTCATTAATGTTTCAGAGATATGCAATATACAGACTTTTAACTCATTCTAAGTTCCAGGGAGGGTGATCCGGGAGGAATTTTCAGGGCAAAAAAAGAGAGGAGGCTTACGCCTCCTCTCCGTAGAAGTATCGGAACTCCGCTGATGGTGGACTGCAGATCCTCCTGGGCCTTTCCAACTTCACCCGGTGCTCAGCTCTCTGCTGCTGGCCTCCGGTCACGGGACTTCTGCTCCCGCCTTTCTTTATTGACGCTAAGTTGTGACATCTCTCGACCTTTCGACTCCGCTGGCTCGCGCCTGCTTTCGGGGCTCGCGCCCTTTCCGCCTGATCGGTCCTTCCAGCTTGCGCTTTCCGGTCCGCCGGTCGTCAGTAGCCGAAGCTTCTTACAACCTTTCGATCTTCCTGAGCCGAAGCCCCTTCTGGTTTTCCGATCTTCCTGAGCCGAAGCCCCTTCTGGTTTTCCGATCTTCCTGAGCCGAAGCCCTTTCTGGTTTTCCAATCTTCCTGAGCCGAAGCCCTTTCCGATCTTCCTTCCTTCCTGAGCCTTATCCTAAACCGAAGCCTACGATGAAGCCCTTTCCGATCTTCCTTCCTTCCTGAGCCTTATCCTAAACCGAAGCCTACGATGAAGCCCTTTCCGATCTTCCTTCCTTCCTGAGCCCAGACCTAAGCCAAAGCCTAAGTTTAAGCCCTTTCCGATCTTTCGACCTTCCTGAGCCGAAGCTCGTTCCAGTCTTGTGGCCTGTTGAGGTTTACACCTCCTGGCGTCTATCTCGAGGGATCGCGTTCTCCCTCTTGAGTCACCCTGGTCAGTGGTACGACCGGCAATTACAGAGTCCGGTCTGGGTGACGTGCTCAGTACCACCTGAACACTTGTCCGCTTTTCTGTTGCCCTTCGCTGCCTTCCGGCGGGTCGGCCGTCCGGCTGATGGGCTTCTTGGAACGGGGGATTAAAGTTACTCCCGCTTCCCGGCGTTGTCAACGGCAGAAATTTCATAGTTATGAGGCTTTTCTCAAGGCCAGTCTCACATGAAATATCCAAGTTGCTGAATAGCCAAAGAACCTGAAAATTTGAAAAAATATTTATTTGCGATGAAGCGAATTTGTTGCTCAAAATTGGATCAGTTTTCTTCGTTGGTTTTGAA
>JACZXW010000100.1 GCA_022571415.1 Pseudomonadota bacterium | reverse complement strand
CGCGCCTATATGGTTAACCATTTCCTCTCAACAAAAATTACACGGCGAAGCTGGGAGGAGATATCGGCCATCGAATTCGGACCCCTGTACGGTATGTCTCGCGACCCGCGAGAAGGGGAAAACGACCTGCCTCGGGAGTGTCAACAATGGTGTGCAGGACTGCAGTCGCTTCGCATCAAGTCTGGCACGCGAAACCTGAAGCTAAGGCCGAAGAACCTGCAATGGCGTTTTTCTGGAGATAGCTTGCAGCTGACTTTTGCGCTGACGGCCGGGTCATTTGCCACCAGCTTGCTGAGGGAAGTACTGGACTATAATTCTACCCACAAGGAATCCAACCCCTCCAGTGAGTAACGAATTGAACTTGAATGGCGTGGGTATGACATCCCAAAGAACCCGCGATCGCCTGGTGCAGAGATTGCGCGATCAGGGCATCATGGATGAACGAATTCTGGATGTGGTGACTTCCACCCCCCGGCATGCCTTCATTGATGAAGCGCTGGCCCATCGTGCTTACGAAGATATTGCCCTGCCAATCGGCTTTAACCAGACCATCTCCCAACCTTATATCGTTGCCAGGATGACCGAGGTGCTGCTTGGCGGCGGCCCCCTTGGTCGAGTCTTGGAAATTGGCACAGGCTCGGGATACCAGGCTGCAGTGTTGGCCCAACTGGTGGACAGGGTATACACAGTGGAAAGAATTTCAGGCTTGCTGGAGAAGGCGGTTTCACGATTCAGGCTGCTTGGATTGCGGAATATTCAGTACAAGCACGCCGATGGGGGATTGGGGTGGCCGGAAAGAGGTCCCTATGATGGCATCATCATTACGGCATCGCCAAGGAGAATACCGGATGAGCTGATTGCCCAACTGACGGAGGGAGGGCGAATGGTTGTACCCTTGGGCCATGGTGATCAGCAGCAATTGACCATGATCACCAATTCTGCCGATGGCGTGATTTCAGAGGTCCTGGAAGCGGTAAAATTTGTGCCGCTCATGGGTGGTAAAGCATGAGCGGCTTACGCGAATTTTTTAGGATTGCCATCGTTGGCCTGGTCATGGGTGCCGCGGAAGTCGTCCCGGGTGTCTCGGGCGGTACCATCGCCTTTATTTCCGGGATCTATGAAAGGCTGATCAATTCCATCAGGCAATTTACGCCTTTAATGGCTCTGCAGTTGAAAAAAAATGGCGTGAAGTCGACCTGGCAGAGAATAGACGGGACATTTCTGTTGGTGTTGTTTGCCGGGATGGGGGTATCGATTCTGATGTTTGCCAATGGAGTGAGCTATCTGCTGCTCAATGAGCCGATTGCCATCTGGTCGTTTTTCTTCGGCCTGGTGGTGGTATCAACGCTGGTAATCTCCCGGGAGATTACTTCGTTTAACATCAGGATTGGCCTGGGGATCTGTTTCGGTCTTGTCATTGGCGTCCTAGTCACTCAAATTGTTCCCATCACACTGGAGCCGACTCCCCTCATGCTTTTTATCGGCGGCTCGGTTGCAGTATGTGCATGGATCCTTCCAGGACTTTCGGGTAGCTTCATCTTATTACTGCTCGGTTTGTATGGCTTTGTTATCGATGCGATCAAGAGTCTTGATGTATCGAACCTGGCATTCCTCGCCGCCGGAGCAGTGGTTGGCCTGGTGAGTTTCTCACAGCTACTGTCACGCCTGTACGCACTTTTCAAGAACGAAACACTGGCAGTGCTAATGGGTTTTATGTTGGGTTCCCTGGCAAAACTGTGGCCGTGGAAAAATACGACCAGCTATCAGATTAACGCCGATGGTAGCCAGATCCCCCTGGTGCAGGAGCCTGTTTCCCCTGATGTCTACAGCAGCCTGACCGGCCTGGATGCACAAATCATGGTGGCTGTTGTTTGTGCGCTCGTGGGTGGGGCCCTGGTTCTGCTGTTGCATTGGGTCGCCAGGATAGGCAGTGGTTCTGAAAACTGAAATTACGCCGCTGGTCGTCGCGCTGATACTGGTGATTTCGGCGTGTCAGAATAGTCCTGTTCATGCGCCGGTCAGTATCATTGGTGAGAAGAACAAATATCATATCGTCAGAAGCGGCGATACACTTTATTCCATCGCCTGGCGATATGGTAAAGACTACAAGAGCCTCGCCAGGGCGAACAAAATTGCCCCGCCTTATACTATTTTCCTTGACCAGAAGATTGTCATGGGCGACCAGGGCGCCACCGGGAAAGCCGCTACCAGGGAGAAGAAGGCAAGGAAACCGGTCAAGGTAAAACCCAAAACAAAACAAACCAGCCGCACAATTGCCAATAACGCCACCGTGACGTGGCGCTGGCCAATGAAGGGTGCAATCCTGAAAAAATTTGATGGGGAAATTAACAAAGGCATTGATATTGCCGGTAACTCAGGGACAAGAGTCAATGCCGCGGCCGATGGTGTGGTTGTTTATGCCGGCGGTAACCTGCGGGGCTACGGCAAGCTGGTGATTGTTAAACATAATGACCAGTTCCTCAGTGCCTATGGGAATAATCGCAAGATTAGCGTCAGTGAGGGTGAAGAAGTGAAAGCAGGGCAAATGTTAGCTGAAGCGGGGACCAGCGCATCGAATGTGGAAATGCTGCATTTTGAAATCCGAAGGGATGGCAAGCCGAAGGACCCCATCGGCTACCTGCCGCGAAATTAAAGCGCCTGGCGTGCAGACATGTGCCCAAAGATTTGTAGGATATGTCTGCAATCCGTGTAGGACATTCGCCATGGTCTAGGGGCGATCACCCCTAACACATTGAAACTAAAGAGCTTTTATCTTGTGCCTGATATTTGCGTGGTGAGAGAGATTTTTCAGTGCCAAACCTGGTGGTAAACTCAGATCTCCTCGACAATGGAAGGAGAGGGTCAAGGAAAAGGCTACCACGGCCTGCAAGGAAGCAAGGAATGGAATCTGGAACAGGAAGTGATTCGCCGGTCACTTCCTGTTCATTTTTTTGCGTCTCAAAGGATTCCCATCGGTCACTCAGGACAGGTCCAGATGTTCCCGCTTATTTTTTACTTCTGCCCACTCCTCTGAATCGGGCAGCGGATCTTTCTTTTCTGTAATCACGGGCCAGATCTCGCACAGTTCTGCGTTAAGTTCCAGGTATTCCTGTTCATCTTCAGGTAACTCGTCTTCCGAAAAAATTGCGTCAACAGGGCACTCAGGCTCACAAAGCGCACAGTCAATACATTCATCGGGGTGGATCACGAGAAAATTAGGACCTTCGTAGAAGCAATCCACAGGACAAACTTCCACACAATCGGTGTGTTTGCATTTGATGCAACCGTCACTCACCACAAACGTCATACTGTCTGATCCTTCTCAAAAGCCACCGCATTCTATCAGCTTTTTAATTTGCTTTTTAGCTCGTAGAGTAGATTCAACGCTTCTTTTGGTGTGAGTTCGTCCATATCGATTTGCCGTATGGCATCGTGCACCGGGTCGTCCCTTTCCTTTGTAAAAAAGGTCTCTGCTACAAACAAATCAGATTGGGTGGGTGAGAATTCGGTGGCCTTGCGGGCTTCATTATTTTCCAGTGAACGAAGCTTCTGCTTCGCGTCTTCGATAACATTGCTGGGGACGCCAGCCAATTTCGCCACCTGCAGGCCATAGCTCTGGCTGGCGGGACCGTCGTTCACGGCGTACATGAAGATGATTTTATCCTCGTATTCCCGGGCGGTGAGATGCACGTTACAGGTTGCGGGCAGTAGTTCTGCTAGGGTGGTCAGTTCAAAGTAGTGGGTCGCAAACAGGGTCAGTGCGCCAACCTTCTCGCTGATGTATTTGGCCGATGCCCAGGCCAGGGACAGGCCGTCAAAGGTCGAGGTACCGCGACCAATTTCATCCAGGAGAACCAGGCTGTTGCGGCTCGCGTTGTTGAGGATCATCGCGGTTTCCGTCATTTCGACCATAAATGTGGAGCGCCCGCTGGCAAGATCGTCAGAGGAACCGATGCGTGTAAAGATACGATCTATGTTACCGATGACAGCCGAACTTGCAGGCACGAAACTGCCGATATGTGCCAGCAGGGTGATGACGGCGATCTGGCGCATGTAAGTGGATTTACCGCCCATATTGGGTCCGGTGATGATGAGCAGGCGACGATCCTCATGAAGCTCAACGTCGTTTGCAACGAATGGGTCGGAAAGCATCTGTTCCACCACCAGATGTCGGCCGTTGATAATTTTTATCTCTGGCGTTTCGCTTAGGTGCGGGCGAGTCAGTGAAAGATCAATCGCCCTTTCGGCGAGATTGGCGATGACATCCAGTTCGGCGATGGCTGCCGAAGCTTTCAGCAGAGCGGGCAGGTCCTCCAGCAGACGATCGAGGAGTTGATCATAGAGCTGCTTTTCCCGGGCGAGCGCCCGGCTCTTGCTGCTGAGCGCCTTGTCTTCAAACTCCTTTAGTTCCGGTGTGATAAATCGTTCAGCGTTCTTCAGGGTCTGCCTGCGGACATAATGATCCGGGGCCCTTTCTGACTGGCTGCGGCTGATCTCGATATAGTATCCATGAACCCGGTTGTAGCCGACTTTTAGTGTGCTGAGCCCCGTGGACTGCCGTTCCTCTATCTCGAGTTTTACCAGGAATTCTGCGGCATTTTCGCTGATGCCGCGCAGTTCATCCAGGTCCTCATCATAACCTTGCGCGATGACGCCGCCTTCACGAATGACCACCGGCGGATTTTCAATAATGGCAGCCATGAGTTGTGCGTAAAGATCCGGGAAAGGCGCGCAATCCTGCCGATGCTGGCCAAGCAATTTGCCATCCAACGGTGCCAGGGTATCTTCGAGGGTCGGCAGAACACCCAGGGCGTCCCGCAGCCTGGCAAGATCCCTCGGACGCGCGGACTTCAGTGCGACCCGAGCGAGTATTCTTTCTATGTCACCGATCTGCTTCAGGTGGGTTTGCAGTGACTCGTACTGATAGTTGCGCACCAGCATTTCTACGGCATCCTGCCGGGCGTTTAATATTTCCCGGCTTCGTATTGGCCGGCTGATCCAGCGGTTGAGCAGGCGGCTGCCCATGCTGGTAGATGTGTTATCCAGGACCTGCAACAAGGTATTGTCCCGGCCCCCCGCGATGTTGGTGGTAAGTTCCAGGTTGCGACGGGAAGCGGCATCAATCAGTACGGATTCGTCGTGGCTGATGGGATTAAGGGTCTGTATATGCGGCAATTCAGTTCGCTGGGTTTCCTTTACATAGCCCAGCAGGCATCCGGCGGCACAAATGGCAGCCTTTTGCTGTGCGCAGCCAAACCCTTCCAGGTCCCGTGTTTTAAACTGGCGGGTCAGCGTGACCAGCGCTTCTTCATAATCGAATTCCCAGGGAGGTCGTTTCCGCAGGCCCGTATGTTTCATGACCGCCGCTGGATACTGGTCATTATCGGCAACGATCAGTTCGGCAGCGGCAAGTCGATGCAGTTCACTGTTAAGGGACTCTTCATCTCCTACTTCCAGCAATTCGAACCGGCCGCTGCCCAGATTGAGGGAGGCAATACCGAAGGTCTGTTCGACCCGGTATACAGCTGCGACGAGACTGTCCTGTCTGTCATCCAGCAGCGATTCATCCGTCAGCGTCCCGGGGGTCACAACCCGGACAACCTGGCGTTCGACAAGTCCTTTGGACTCGCTGGGGTCCCCGATCTGCTCACAAATCGCCACCGAGACACCCTGTTTTAGCAGGCGACCAAGGTAAGTATCGACCGAATGGTACGGCACGCCGCACATGGGGATGGGTTCACCACCTGAAGAGCCACGCGCGGTCAGGGTCACGTCCATGAGGTCTGAAGCCCGTCTGGCATCGTCATAGAAGAGTTCGTAGAAATCTCCCATGCGGTAGAACAGCAATTCCTGGGGATGTTTCGCCTTGATGCCCAAGTATTGCTGCATCATTGGTGTGTGTGATGTGTTTGTAGCCACAGTTATACCAGGGGGAAATCTGCTACAACCTCATATAAAATATAGCCTGTAGAGAATTCAGATGCCTCAAAAGGTTGCAAGTGGTAACATGCCATATCATACAATCTCATAAAAAAGTGTAGGTAAAAGTGTAGGTAAAAGTGGTATAATGTGTAGGTAAGTTTTCGATACCTACACTTATTCGTGAATAGTTACACTTTTCACAACTGTAGGTATCTTCACCCAATGTATCAATGTTACAGATATGAAGCACTAAAATGTCCAAAAATGCACTAAGTAAACCGCTTTCGTCCAGAGCCATAGAGACAATGAAGCCATCAGATGGTGTGAAGGCAGATGTGGGCGAGAATCGTGGATTAAGGATTTCATGTGGGAATGGCGGAACCAAAGCATTTTTTTATAGATATGCTAGTCCGGTAACTGGCAAATTAGTTCAAGTGTCTCTGGGTCACTATCCTACGATGTCTCTGGCTGAGGCTAGAATCAAATTAGTAGAATTAAAGAACCAGAGAAGGCAGGGAATCTGCCCTGCAGCAGAGAGGCGACGAATAGAGGAATTAGAAGCTCAAAATCGGGAGAGGGAGGAGCGTGCTGCGTACACTGTGGAGCATATGTGTGAAAAATATCTGAGATTCTACATTGAAGATAGAGTTGTAGATGGCAGAAGCATCCCCGGCGCACGGTCCGAAAAAGGGCAGAGAGAAGTTCGTCGAATGCTCCATGTTGACGTATATCCTGAACTGGGATCAAAATCCGCATCGGAAGTAAAAAGGGGGGATATTGTTTCTCTCACAATGAAGATAGTTGCGAGAGGTGCGAATGTTCAAGCCGGTAGTGTTTTAAGGGAATTACTAGCTGCTTACGAATTTTCTATAGGCTTAGGTAGATTCGATGATGATTTTGTCAATCCTGCGCTAGCAGCCAAGACTAGTCTAAGAAGGACAAAGATAAAACTAACAAATTCTCGAGGTACGAGGATTCTGTCAGATCAAGAACTAGCCCAACTCTTAGACTGGTTACCAGGATCATCATATACGTCGAACCAGAAAAACGTAATACGAGTTGCGCTTTGGACCGGTTGTAGGACGGGTGAAATCTGCATTGCGAACTGGAGAGATATTGATCTGCAACTTGGAACTTGGCACATCCGTAAGTCAAAAACTGCGACAGAGAGATTTGTGCATCTACCTATCCAGGCAATAAATTTTTTGCGTCAATTAAAGCTGACTCACGCTGAGTTCTTGTTCCCTTCTCAGCGAACAAACATGCCGATTGAGCAGAAACAGTTGACAGAGCAAGCTTGGCGTATGCGTTGTGCTGGTACGATGTTAGACATCGAGAAATGGACGCCTCATGATCTAAGAAGATCAGTCAGAACTGGATTGTCTCGATTGGGGTGCCCATCGGTGGTAGCAGAAGCTGTTCTTGGACATTCTCGCAAAGGAATCCTCCCCTCGCCAGGGTTCATAAGAAATATTTTAGACTGATCCTCAACGCCCAATCCATTGAGTCTTCGGTGCAGTTTATCCTTTTGTCCTTGTGTTGGAGTATATTGTGGTAAGACAATTTTTTGCTCATCGAAGCTAATCCTTAATTCCGGGGTGGTTTTCTTGAAATCCCCTAGAACTTGTTCCATCGAAAGAAACACCTTACTTATATGCAGATGCGGATTATAGGAAATCTTGTGTGTTAAGAGATTTCCCCGGTATAACACCTCAAGCGTATAGCGTTAAAATCCAATACG